>JAUYBG010000006.1 GCA_030693205.1 bacterium | reverse complement strand
TTAAATTTTAAGGGAACAATTTTTATCCCGAACCTTATATGGTTTGGGGCCTCCTTATTAAAAAAGGAAGATAAAATCTCCCCTCGAACCAAAGATTAGCACATTCAAATACGTATGTCAAATTCATTGTTTTGCCTCATTTTTCGGTTTTACATTAATCCTGTCGACGATTCGGAGATCGATATATTCATAATTCATGCTTTTATTACCGTTTTTCTTCAATTCATCTTTTATAAATGCACTTAAATCACTGATCTGCTCGTCAGCACCGCGATTCAGATCGAAATATATTTTCAAATTCTCATTTGTTATCAAATGTAATTCCCTTTCAGCCAATGGAAGAATATATAAATAAGCCAGGTTTAAACCGGTTTTATTGTTAAAATCATATGAAATTTTCCGAATGAAATTTTTCAGATTTTCATCGCCAATTTTAATCCCCATTTCAATCGGCTCATCCCGAAAAACTTTTACAGAACCGCCGGAGACACTGTCGCCAATTTTTTCATAGATCAAACCATTTTCATCGCTTAAATAACATTGTGGGATCTCGTATGACAATACTTCATCGCTTGGAGCATTTTTATCATTTGTAATTTTTTCAATTTTTATTTTATTGCACCAGGAAATATCTGCCGGTTTTTCAGTGATAATAACTTTGATGGTTTGAGGAAATTTTTTTTCGATCTTGACAGCATTAATATTGCCAAACCGGTTTATAACAGCGCTTTCCATGCCGGCCGGATCAATTAATAAAAGGTTATTGTTGATCATTTTAAAAATTTTCTGATTGGCGCGCGATATGATCATTTCCCTGATCTCATCGCTATTTACAACTTTATTTCCTTCAACGATAACATTTTTTACGGCTAATATCGGCGTAAAGAAAATTTCATAAATTATTCCGCCAATCAAAAAAACAACACTCATTCTAATAACAAAATTTTTTATAGCATGAAGTTTATTGCTTAGCGCCCGCCGACCCCGCGGTTCGCTTCCGCGATTCGAATAATAATTTTGACTGGATGATCGCCCTCTGAACATTTTTTTAAAAAATAATTAGAAATTAGAAATTAGAAATTTTATCTAATACCCTCTTTTCCATCGCCTTATTGATTCTACTGTCCAGTTCAACCAATATTTTAGCGTGATCGGCAGGTCCTGGCAATGCAAATACTCTTCTTTGTATCCGCCAAAGCCGGTTTTAAAAAGGGTCAGCCCCGCCCAGGGATGTTTTGGTTTATTCTCCGGCGCAATCCCCCAAAAATTGAATATTCGGCATCCGCGTTTTTTTGCTTCCAAAATTATCTTCCAGAGCAATAAATATGACGCGGGAATTTTAGAAGCCTCGGATGCGCCATGATGATAAAAAGCTGATCCGCCGCAAAATACGATGATCGCCGATGACAGGATTTTTCCATTATGTCTGGCAAAAAAAACGGATATCTCGTTATCGGGCATAAACGCCTCAAATTCTTTTTTTAAATAATCTCTGGAAAACGGCACAAATCCATGCCGGCCGACAGTTCGTTCGTGAATTTTGTAAAACTCTTCGATTCCCGCAATATTTTTAACTTCCGTAATCTCAATATTCTCGCGTTCGGCCCGGCGAATGAGATTGCGCGTGGTTTTTCGCATTGATTGCAAAATCTCATCTTCGTTTTTGGAAATATCCAAAAGCCAAGAAAGTTCCGGATGCATCATGTGAATTGGCGCGTTTCGAAAACCGTAATCCTGGAATATCATTAAATTATCCGGCGTGTTTCCCGCCAACGGACAAATTCTCACAAAATCCACCTTTTCCGAAATTGCCAAATTTTTCAAATGATCAAATAACGAATTCCAATATTTTTTATTTAATAGCAAGTGCGGACAAAAAAGAAACCTGACTCGCTTTGCGATTATTTTAATTACAAGCACGACACCAACCAGTTCTTCACCGTCAAAAAACCCCAGCCGCCAAATTTTTCTTGCCCCGTTGGCTTGTCCTGCGGGGTCTCCCATTTTTTCATTAAATTCGCCCCAATTCCACGATTGTAAAAATGTATTCGGTCCGCCAGCCGGCGGATTGTAAATAAAATTTTCCCATTGAATTTTGTCGGTTATCTCTTTGATTTCCATTTTTTTTACGATTTGAAAAATTCTTTGATTAAATCTGCCACTTTTCTCGCATCCTCTTCACTTGTGTTTATATTCGTCGGAAGATCAAGCGATTTTAATCCTACGCGCTCCGCAATCTGACAATCGCCTTTTTTATAACCGAATTTTTCTTCCTCGATCCCTTTTGGCCCCAGCGCGCCCGGAAACCAGTCTCCTAAAATTATATGCTTTTCGGCGGCAAAATTCAATAACTTATCGCGGCGCGCAACCTGAATAGTATAGTATAAAAAAGTTGATTTAGCGGCGGAAGAAATTGCGGGCATTATTATTTCAGTATGATTTTTAAAAGAACTTCCGTAAATCTCTGCGATTTTCCGCCGATGATCATTAAATCGTTCCATTTTTTTAAATTGATTGAACGCTAAGACAGCCAAGATATTTGGAAATTTATAGCCGTAAAAATCAACAGCATTCCCCGTTTTTTCTTCCGCGCTATATGCTCGGCTTATTAATCCTATTTTCTGCCAAAATAAAATTTTGATCTTGCCCAAGGAAAAAAAATAATAAACCGGCAAAGAACACCAGAATACGAGCGGGTGCGCCAGCTGCTGAAAAATCCATTTTAACGGCGGAAAATCCATGTTACTTTGAATTTTTTTTATTTTTTCCGCTAATATTTGATCTTTAACGATCGCCATCCCGCCGCTTGTGGAAGAAATTATTTTATCGCGGCCAAAACTGAAAAAAGCAGCGTCACCGAATGTTCCTGTTTTTTTCCCGCCAAATTCTGCGCCGAGAGAATGTGCGCAATCCTCGATCAATAATAAATTATGCTTCTGGCAAAGCGCTGTAATTTTATCCATTTCCGCCGGAATGCCGAAAGTATGCTGAACGATTATCGCTTTGGTGTTTTCCGTAATTTTTTCCTCAACTTTAACAGGATCAATATTATAAGTATCCTCCTTGATATCTGCATATACAGGAACAAAACCTGCCTGTTTAACCGCGATAGGAATAGCAATAGTGGTATAGGCCTGAATAATAATCTCTGAGCGCTGAACAGTGAATGCCGAGCCTAAAAAAATAGAAATACTTTTCAAAATCGCATATAATCCAACCCGGCCGGAAGAAAAACTAAACGCATGCTTTACACTAAAATATTCCTTGAATTTTTCTTCCAATTCGCTAATTTCTTTTCCTGACCGCCATTTGCTCCAATTCCACGGCAAAAACATGCTCAAAACAAGCTTAATATCGTCAAATTCGGCGTTTGGCAAAAGCGCGGCAGAAACAGGAGCATATTTTTTAAAAATCCTATGCATAATAATTAATCATATTTTAGCAATTCTAAAATTTTTCCCGCTCCACGGCTGACGAATAACACTGTATCACTCGACTTTAATTCATTTTCTAAATATTCCGAGATTTTTTTAGCATTCTTTTCATTTTTTATTTCTATGTTCGACTCTTTGTTTTTCGCTGCACCTTTCCTGATATCCGAAATATAATAATTGTCAAGGAAAAAAAGCTTCGCGGCGATCGCGGAAATTTCCTTTCCAAGCTTTTGATGGATTTCATGCGCGCGAGAACCCAATTCGATCAATGACGACATAACTATAATTTTTCTTCCTCGCTGATTCTTAATATAATTCAATGCGGCAAATACTCCGTCCGGATTTGCGTTGTAAGTATCGTCAACCATGCTTGAACCGTTCGGCCCGGCCAAAATTTTAAGGGTAAAATCCAAATGGCTGATTTTTTTAGCTATTTGGGAAATTTCATCCAAATCCATGCCAAGCTCTTGTGCGGCAATAATTGCCGCTAATACATTGGAAATATTATGCGTGCCTGTAATATTGACGGCAAAATCCTTGATATCAGCCCCTGAAATAAATTTAAATTTTATATTTTGGCGATCGTTCGCTTCGCCAATCGCGTAAACATCCGACTTAGCGCCGACCGAATATAGTTTTATTCTCGCTTTGATCTTTTCAGCCAGTGAATTACTGAGCTCCAAGCCATCCTGAATATTCGCATCTCCAGCATTCAAAATCGCCAGTCCGTCTTTCGGCAATGAATCGACAAGTTGAAATTTCGCCTTAATTGTATTTTTAATACTCCCGAAAAGCGCCAAGTGCTGCTCATTTATGGCGGTAATTATGCCGATTTTAGGCTTCACTATGTCGCAAATTTCTTTTATCTCGCCGATTTTATACGCGCCCATCTCCACCACGAAAATTTCATAATTTTTATCCAGTTTATCCAAAATTAATTGCGCTATGCCGATCGCCGTATTGATATTGGCAGGGGTTTTAAGGATTTTTTCGCCCACGGCGGATCCGCCAGAGGCGGAATATTTTTTAGATTTAGATAAAATTTCATAAAGTATTTCCTTGGTCGTGGATTTCCCATAGCTTCCGGTAATACCGATTACTTTTAAATTTGAAAATTTGGCGATCTTCACTCTTGCCCTTCTAATCGTCCAGGCTTTAAAAATTCCGCTTATGATGTTTAAAATAGTTACAAACAAGAAAATAACCGCCGGCATAATGAAAAAAATAACCGCCATAATTATCATTACCATCTTATAATCATCCAATGCGCTAATAATATTTAAAAGTAAAGATCTTACGACCAACAGATTAACTGAATCTATTGATAGGTTTAATTTTGAAAAAGAAAATGGATCAAAAGAAAGAATGGCTGAAAAAGTTTGCGGTAAATAAATTTGAAACGCTAAAATCAATGCCGCAATTCCGGATAAAAATGAAAGAATACCGATAATAATTGCCTTTACGGTAAACTTAAAAAACTTTTTTTGCCTTAACGCGGAATAACCAATCAGCGTCAAAAAAACGTTTTTGGCGCCAATGTCCTGAAAATGCGCCCGCACCCTATCACAGCGATATTCTTTTAATTGCCAAAGCCAGCACCAAAACAAAACTTGTTTTTGAATACCCAATATAAAAAATACCGCTAAAACAATAGGAATAATTTGTTGCATAATCGTGAAAAATATTTTATAATGCCTTTAGTAGGAGGAGAATGGATCTTTTGATCTTGCTTAAAACCGCCATAAACGCCATAAAAAGCAAAATGTTCCTTACTATTCTAATAAACTTATTCTTTACTGTTACGTTTATTGCGATAGTATTAATAACCATTACTGGAACAAGCGCTTATTGTATAGGCATAAAAATAAAAAAAGCTTTAAAATGACATGGTTTTTAACCATTGTCTTTTTTTATAAATTCCGATACAATTTTAGCAAATTTTTCGGGATATTGATAGGGCAAACTATGATTGGCCTCATTGATAATTTTCAATTTACTCCGCCCACCGGCGGATTCAATTTTCAAATTCATTGCTTTGGCATCACTCAAGGACGTTGACCGGTCTTGTTCACCCCAAATCAGCAACGCTGGAGTCTTAATTTTTTTCAAACAGTCAGTCAAATCTTCATCGATAATCTTTTTAAAAGTTTCTCTCATTACGCCTTTCGTCTCGTAATAATCATTCTCCCGCGCGGCTTTGTATAATATTTTTTGCGCTGATTTTTCCAATCGGTTGATCAACGGCAAAGAAAATACTGTTTTCCCTGCTTTTGCCAGCACAAAAAATATTTTCTGTTTTAACGTCGGACTATGCTTGATCCCTGCAGCGCCGGTTAAAACCAATGCCCTTAATTTTTCCGGATATCGAGCGCTAAACTTTATAGCAATGCGTCCGCCGAATGAATGTCCGATCAAAATAAACTTTTCTAATTTTAAAATATCGCTCAGTTTTTTTACCAATTCAACATAATCTTCTACGCCCCACGCTTGCCGCGGATTATCGCTTTTGCCAAAACCTGGCAAATCCGGAATTAAAATCGTAAATCGTAAATCGTAAATCGTATTCATGAATTTAACTGACATAACAATTGAACAGGCGCATTCTGGCTTGGTAAAGCGAGAATTTTCTGCCTTAGAGTTGGTAAAAAGCTGTTTGACGCGAATTAAAAGCATTGACAGCAAGACAAAATCTTTTATTACGGTTACCGAAGAAAAAGCGTTAAGTGACGCAAAAAAAGCGGATAAAGAGATTAATCAATTATTGGAAGACGGGGAAGAGATTGATTTTTTGACGGGAATTCCGGTGGCAATAAAAGATAATATTTTGGTAAAAGGAATTTTATGCACCGCTTCTTCCAATATTCTGGCAAATTATGTTGCTCCTTATAACGCGACAGTGGTTGAAAAGATAAAGAATAAAAAAGGAATTATTCTCGGCAAAGTTAATCTGGATGCTTTTGCGCATGGAGCTTCGACAGAAAATTCCGATTTTGGCCCGACTCATAATCCTTGGGACTTAGACAGAACTCCGGGCGGGTCATCCGGCGGATCAGCCGCCAGTGTGGCCGCCGGCGAGGCTTTATACGCTTTGGGAACGGATACGGGAGGTTCAATAAGATGTCCGGCGTCATTTTGCGGCGTGGTCGGATTAAAGCCCAGTTATGGCCGAATATCCCGTTATGGCTTGATTAGCATGACTTCATCCACCGATTGCCCGGGAATTATCACTAAGACAGTAAAAGACGCGGCGATAGTTTTGGAACGTTTGGCGGGTCAGGATAAAAAAGACCTGACAACGCCGAATATCGCGGTGTTTGATTATGTAAAATATTTGGATAAGGAAAATATTAACGGCTTGAAGATCGGCGTGCCCGATGAGTATTTTGCCGAAGGATTAGATCCGGAAGTTTTGAAAGCGGTTAGGGAAGCCATCGCGCTTTTGGAAGAAAAAGGCGCAAAGGCAATTCCTGTCAGTTTGCCCAATACAAAATATGCTGTTCCGGTTTATTATATTATCACTCCCGCCGAAGTTAGCTCGAATTTGGCGCGTTTTGACGGGATAAGGTATGGTTACTCGGTGGAGAACGACGGCAAGTATAGCTCGGAAATAAAAAATCTTTGGGAAGTTTATTTAAAAAGCCGGCGATATGGGTTTGGCGATGAAGCCAAAAGAAGAATAATGCTGGGAACCTATACGCTTTCCGCCGGTTATTACGATGCGTATTATTTAAAAGCGCAAAAAGTCAGGACTTTGATCAAAAAAGATTTTGATGAGGCTTTTAAAGAAGTTGATTGCCTGATAACCCCAACCGCGCCTCATGTGGCTTTCAAGATCGGCTCAAGAGCTACTCCTCTGGAGATGTATTTGGAAGATATTTTTGTCAGCGCGGTGTCGCTGGCCGGCCTTCCGGCAATTTCCATTCCTTGCGGTTTTGCCAAGCCTAAGGACGGGGATATTCCTATGCCGATCGGCATGCAGATAATCGGAAAAGGCTTTGATGAGCAAACTGTCTTATCGGTGGCTAATATTTACGAAAAAGCGACGGACTGGCATAAAGCGAGGCCGAAATTAAAATAATTAGATCAACCAATAATTAGTTTAATTTACAATATATGTTTTTACTACAAGTAGCCGCTATTACCGCCAACGATTTTGCTTCCGCGACAAACATGGTTTCATCTTTGCAAACATCCCCTTTTGCTTTGAAGGTTTATTATTTTTTTAAAATCATTTTAATTATTTATAGCTTTGTTTTGCTGGTGGCGATCATTTTGATCGTATCCGCCGCCAGGCCTAAAAAAACCGCCTTGGAAGTCAAGGCAGGCATCGAGAATATCATAGGCCAAGGAAAAGGCGAAGAAAGAAAAATTACAATTAGCGGCTGGAGTGAAATCGCTAAATTAGTTCAAGCGGGGCAGGAATCGAGCTGGCGTTTGGCGGTTATCGAGGCTGATAAGTTTTTTGACGAAGTGTTAAGGCGTCTGGGTTATAGCGGAGAAACTTTTAACGAGAGATTAAATCAGGTTCATCCGAGCGAAATTCAAAATATAAACGATGTCTGGAACGCGCATCGAGTGAGAAATTCTTTGTCGCATGATGTAAATTTCAAGCTTTCCGAAGGAGAAGCGAAAAAAGCGGTTGCCGCTTTCGAGAGGGCGATGGAAGACCTGGAAGTTATGTAGGAATATTTTCGCAAATAATAAAAAGCGCCAAAAGCGCTTTTTATTATGATTTATAAAATTCAATAAATTTTTCATTCCAATCAAAGCGGACCGTGCGGGATTTGAACCCGCGGTCTTCTCCGTGACAGGGAGACGTGTTAACCGGGCTACACCAACGGTCCGCCTTGCGCGGAATAATCAGGTTTTAAAATTTCAAATCAATGATTTTTGTGCCGGGAGAGAGAATCGAACTCTCGACCTTGGGCTTATGAGTCCCACGCTCTAACCGGCTGAGCTATCCCGGCCTAATCAATTCATAATCAATAACCCATAACTTATAACAAAAAATTTTTTATCGTTATTAGTTATATGTTATGAGTTATGGGTTTGATAGTTGCGGGGGCTGGATTCGAACCAGCGTCCTCAAGGTTATGGGCCTTGCGAGCTGCCGCTGCTCTACCCCGCGATAAAAACACTCTAAAAGTATACAGTTTAAATGGATTTTTGGCAAGTATTTGCAAGTATTTTCCCTTGCCTTTTGATGAAAAATAGTGTAAAATATAAGTAAGTAAAAGGCTGTCTTTTTATTCATATAAAAAGAAACGTTTATTTAAAAAAGAATTTTTGACCATTAGTTTAGGCTATTTTTATGACTATTCGGAGTTTTTTGGTTGGAATAGCGATTTCAACTTTAATTTGTTTTATAGCCTGGTTCGCGGTGATCGCGCTCAGCGATCCGGCCGGCGCCGGGATAGGCGGTTTATTTCTTTTTTATTTCAGTCTTTTTTTGTGGCTTTCCGGATTTTTAGTTTTGATCGGTTTTTATTCCAGAACTATTTTTTCTCCCCAAAAAATGCCTTTTAATGTTCTATCCAATTCGGTGCGCCAGGCGATCATTTTCGCGCTGGCGATCGATACCCTGCTAATTCTTAAAAGTCTGCAGATGCTGAACTTGGTTAACGTGATTTTATTGATCATTTTCGTAATATTTATCGAAGCATATTATTTAAGCTCCAATCATGAGTATAATAGAAGAAATCGAAAAAATTAAATCATTCGCCTTGGAAGAAATTTCCAAAGCGCAGGAAATAAACGGATTGGAAAATCTGCGGGTTAAGTATTTGGGCCGCAATGGTGATTTGACGCATATTCTCAGAAGTCTCGAAAAATATCCGCTGAGCGACAGAAAAAACATCGGCAAGCTTGCTAATGAGATCAGGTTGATATTAGAGAAACAGATGAATGAAAAGAAAAAATATTTGGAAAATCTCAAATACGGGAAAATACTTGAAAGCGAAAAGCTTGACGTAACCGCTTCGGTAAATAAAATTTCTGCCGGGCATTTGCACCCGATCACTCAAACTTTAAAAAAAGCGGAAAAAATATTTTCTTTTCTCGGTTTTGAGATCGTGGAGGGTCCGGAGATAGAAACCGAGTTTTACAATTTTGACGCGTTGAATATTCCTGCCAGCCATCCGGCGAGGGATATGTGGGATACGTTCTGGTTGCGCGGCAACCATGAAATCCCAAATCCCAAATCCCAAATCCCAAACAAATCAGAAAGATTATTGATGCGGACTCATACTTCGCCGATGCAAGTAAGATATATGCAAAAAAATAAACCGCCTTTCAGGATTATTGTTCCAGGCAGGGTTTTCCGCCATGAAGCGACAGACGCGCGGCACGCATCGACTTTTTTTCAGCTGGAAGGATTGATGGTGGGAGAGGATATAAATATAGCCAATATTAAAAGTGTTTTTGAAACATTCTTTAGTAATTTTTTTGAGGCTGATGTGAAAATAAGATTACGGCCGAGCTATTTTCCTTTTGTCGAGCCCGGACTGGAAGGAGATGTCAGTTGCATGATCTGCCAGGGAAAAGGCTGCCGGCTTTGCAAAGGAACCGGATGGCTTGAGATTTTTGGCGCGGGAATGGTCAATCAAAAAGTTTTTACCGCCGCCGGATATCCGAAAAATAAATATCAAGGGTTTGCTTTTGGTTTTGGTTTGGATCGGTTTCCGATGATGCTGCATGGCATTGATGACATTAGATTATTTCACAGCGGCGATTTGAGATTTTTGAAACAGTTTTAGTTAGTAGCTAAAATAAAGTTAAAGCAATGTTTAAATTTTATTTAAAGACGCTCGGACGGTACCATATTTTTTAAAAAGCTTAGTCACACCTCGCTCTAATTTTAGCTCTTCAAAAGAATAAATAAAAATACTTGTTTATTTGAGTCGCTAAAATGAGCTTTAAATAAAATTTAAACATTGCTTTAACAGAAGAGTTAAAATATTAAGATCTATGAAATTTTCCTATAATTGGCTGAAAGAATACGTTGACATCAAAGAATCGCCGGAAAAACTGGCTGAAGTTTTGACAATGCATTCTTTTGAAGCGGAAGGGGTTGAAAAGATGGATAAAGGTCTGGAAAAGGTTATTGTTGGCAAGGTCTTAGAAATCAAAAAACACCCTAATGCCGATAGATTGACGGTTGCAACGGTAAACACGGGCAAGAAAGTTTTAGAGATAGTCTGCGGCGCTCCCAATGTGGCGGCAGGGCAAAAAGTAGCCGTGGCATTAGTTGGCGCGGAACTCCCCAATGGCATAAAAATTGAAGAGCGGGAGGTGAGGGGAGTAAAATCTTATGGTATGATCTGCGCGGAGGACGAGTTAGGTCTGGGCGTTAATCACGCGGGAATTTTTGTTTTGCCTGCCTCGACTAGCGCGAGTCTAGGCGGGCCTGCCTCGCCGGTAGGCGGGCCGGAGGAGGCTAAGATCGGAATGTCCGTTGCTCGTTTTTTGAATTTAGAAGATACGCTTATAGATCTGAATATTTTGCCTGACAGAGCTCATGATGCTTTGAGTTATTGGGGCATCGCTCAGGAAATTGCGGCTGTGCTTGCCAGGAAGACGAAAAAAGGGATCTATGATGGCGCTAAGAGTGAATTCGCGGAAAATAAAAAAGAAAGCGTAAAAAAAATAATTGACGTGAATATACAGGATAAAAAATTATGCCGCCGCTATTCAGCCAGAGTGATTAAAAATGTATTGGTGGCGCCCGCGCCGCTTTGGATCCAAAATAAGCTGAAATTGTCATCCATCAGGCCAATCAATAATTTGGTGGATATCGCCAATTTGGTGATGCTGGAAACAGGGCAACCTTTGCATATATTTGATTTTGACAAAATTGAATCGAAAAAAATCATTGTGCGGAAGGCGAAAAAAGGCGAGAAAATATCGGCACTGGACGGAAAAGAATATATATTGAACGAGAACAATCTGGTTATTGCCGATATTAAAAAACCGCTGGCTATTGCCGGAATTATGGGCGGGGAATATTCCAGTGTAACAAATAAAACAAAAAATATTGTGATCGAAGCGGCGAGTTTTGATCCTGTGAATATTCGGCAATCTTCGAGATCCTTAGGGTTAGTTTCAGATTCTTCTTATCGTTTTGAGCGGGAAATGGACAGGAATTTGACATTGATAGCGTTAAACAGAGCAGCTGAATTGATCCAGGAAATTTCCGGCGGCGAGGTTATGCGCGGCGTGATCGATGCTTATCACGCGAAAACCAGGCCGATAAAAATAAAGCTTGAGCTACTCGCGGTGGAGAAACTTTTGGGCGTTAAAATTCCCGCGGAAAACATTATCAAAATTTTAAATGATCTGGGATTAAAAGCGCGAAAAATTAAAAAAGAAACTTTGGAAATTATCGTGCCGACTAGAAGATTGGATATTACGGGGCCGATAGAAGTAATTCGCGAGATAGGCAGGATCTATGGCTACCAGAAGATTGTTCCGGCGCCGCCGAAAGTGGATTTATTTTTGCCGGAAATAAATTTGGCCGTAAGCTATCGGAACAAGATGAAAAACGCGCTGATCGCCAATGGTTTTACCGAAACATATAACGATTCATTTATCGGAGAAAAAGATCTATCCAACGCGGGTACGGGCAGTAAGCATCATTTGGAGCTGGCCAACCCTCTTAATCCGGAGCATAAATATTTACGCTTGAGCCTGATTCCCTCCGTCCTGAATAATATATCGGATAATAGCCGGACTTTGGCGGATGAAAAAATAAAAATTTTTGAACTGGGAAAAGTTTATTATCGAAATTATATGGGCAATAATACTTGCGCTCTTGATGGATCGTTTGCGCCGGGCGCGAGCGGCGTTGACGAAAAATTTATGCTGACCGGGGTAATTTATGATAAAAATTCCAAAGAGCTGTTCTATCAAACAAAAGAAACAGTGGAATTGCTATTGAATTTTTTGGGAATAAAAAACGCCGTATATTCTTCTGTCTCGGAGCAATGCGCGCATATGCCGGTTTGGCATTTGGGACGGACTGCATTTTTATCAGTTAACGGGAGCGTTGTCGGTATTATGGGCGAAATAGATCCGAGAATAAGAGAAAATTTTAAAATCGAAGGAAGAGTCGGATTGTTCAATCTGGATTTTAAAAAGATCGCGGCGATCGCCGCCGCCGAAAAAATTACTTATAAGAAATTTTCTAAATTTCCGGGCGTTAAGCTGGATATTGCCGTATTGGCGCCGAAAAACATTTTATGGAGTCAGATCGAAAAAGCGGTTTATGGCGCGGGAAGCGGATTGGTCAGGAATATTGAATTGTTCGATATTTACGAAGGAAAAAACATTATTACCGATAATTTAGCCGGCAAGAGAAGTCTGGCTTTCCATATTGTTTTTCAGTCGCCGGAAAAAACCCTGAAAGACGAAGAAGTAAAGAAAGTTATGGATAAAATAATCGCGGAATTAAAAAATAAACTCGGCGTAAGCCTGAGAGTATAAGAGCGAATATGACTTTTAGACAATATTATAAAATTTTAACTGATTGTCTCGAGGGTTGATAGAGATAAGAAAGCGATAGTTGCGCGGTAATTTTTTATTTGGTTAATTTTTTATTTATGTTGAAAAGTGATATTGAAGTTAATTATGAATATATTGATGAACCATTGGTGATATTGAACGACATCTCAATGAAGTTTTTGGGACAGGAAGTTTTTTCCGATGTCGAGATGGTGGTGAATAGCGGAGATAGGATTGCGATAATCGGTCCGAATGGCGCGGGAAAAAGCACTTTGCTTAAAATAATCATCGGATTGTTCCAGCCGGATAGCGGGTCTGTTGCCAGATATCGAGATATTCGTTTTGGCTATTTGCCGCAAGAAACGCACTGGGATTCTTTGGATAATGAAATATTGAAAGAAGCAAAAACCGCCGATTCCAAGATTTGCGATCTGATAAATAAAAAGAAAGAATACGAAGCGCTGATCGCGAACACGAAAAGAAAAGATTTGAAAGCAAAAGTTGCCGAGTATGGCGCAGTGAGCCATTTATACGAATCGAGCAAGGGTTATGAATATGAAAGGCAGGTGGAAGAAACCTTGAAAAAATTCAATTTTCCTGAAAAAGACTGGAAAAGAAAAGTTAAATCTCTAAGCGGCGGAGAACGCACTCGCCTGGCATTGGCAAAAATTATTTTATGCCGGCCGAATATCCTGATTTTGGACGAACCGACCAATCATCTTGATTTGGAAACAATCGAATGGCTGGAAAGTTTTTTAGCTGAATGGCAGATGGCGCTGATCGTAGTTTCCCATGATCATCAGTTCTTGGATAAGATATGCGACAAGACCTATGAGCTTAATAAAACCGGAATTGAAAAATATTTCTGTAATTATTCGGAGTATCTGATTCAGAAAGCGGAAAATCTCAAGAAACAAGAGGAAGCTTTTAAGAGGCAAGAAAAATATTTATCTCAGCAGTCAGAATTTATTGAGCGATTCAGATATAAAGCTACAAAAACAAGGCAAGTGCACAGCAGGATTAAATTACTTGATAAGATGGAAAAAATAGAAGATCCCGAAACGGCGAAGAAAAAAATTAAAGTCAAGCTGAAAGATTCGGAAGGATTGCCGGCAAAAGTTTTGGAAATTGAAGATCTGATGGTTGGGGCAAAAGATATGCCATTATTGACAATGGAAGGAGTTTGGGAGGTTGAAAAGAACGATAAGATTGGTATAATCGGGCCGAACGGCGCGGGAAAATCGACGCTTCTGAAAACGCTGGTTTATAAAGAAAAAGCCCTGGAAGGAAAAATAAAGTTTTTTGGAAATACTAAAATAGGTTACTATGCTCAAGCGCACGAAGAGCTTGATCCTGATAAGAATATTTTGGATGAAGTGCGGTCGAAAACCGAAGTCGCCGATGGGGCGATCCGGAGTATTCTTGGTTCTTTGCTTTTTTCCGGGGAAGATGCTTTTAAACTGGTTGGGGCTTTGAGCGGAGGCGAGCGGGCCAGAGTGGCAATTGCCGAATTGATCCTGAATAATTCCAATATTCTTTTGCTTGATGAACCGACCAATCATTTGGACCTGGCCAGCAAAGACGCGGTGGCGGAGGTTCTGAAAAATTTTAAAGGTCCGATCATTATGGTTTCTCATGACAGGCATGTTCTGAATAAAGTCGTTAATATCATTTGGGAGGTCGGGAACAACGAAGTCAAGAAATATCTTGGAAATTACGAAGATTATAAGTATAAGTTAAAACATTAATTAAAAACTATGGTAAACAGTAAAAATGAAAAAGCGGCAGCGAATAAAGGCGAATATACCGCCAAACAGATCCAGGTTTTGGAAGGTCTTGAACCTGTCCGAAAGCGCCCCGGTATGTATATCGGCGGAACCAGCTTGGAAGGGTTGCATCATTTGGTCTGGGAAGTTGTCGATAATTCCATTGATGAGGCGATGGCCGGATACGCTAAAAATATTATCGTTGAATTATTGCCCGGCAATCAGGTGAGAGTGGCGGATGATGGACGCGGCATTCCCGTGGATAAGCACGCTCAGACCAAAAAATCAGCCTTGGAAACTGTTATGACCATGCTTCACGCCGGCGGAAAATTCGGCGGAGAAGGGTATAAAGTTTCCGGAGGTTTGCATGGAGTCGGCGTATCGGTAGTTAACGCGTTGAGCTCATGGCTCCGGGTGGAAGTAAAACGCAACGATAAGATCTACGCTCAGGAATATAAAAAAGGCAAGCCGTCTTTTGAGGTGAAAGTGGTTGGTAAGGTGGAAAAAGATGAAACCGGAACAACGGTGATCTTTGAGCCTGATTCGGAAATTTTTCCTGAGATAAAATTTGATTATAATAAGATATTGTCTCATCTTCGCCAGCAGGCATATCTGACCAAGGGAGTGCATATCAGCGTCTTCGACAGGAGAGAAGTAGCCGTTGGGAAAAAAGTAACGGAAGAAGCTCCTGATTTATCTTACGCGCATTCGTTCTATTTCGAGGGAGGCGTGCGCACTTATGTCCGATATCTTAACAGCGGGAAAAAAGTCATTCATCCGACAGTTTTTTATTACGAGAAAAGCGGCGAGGATACTTCTTGCGAGATCGCTTTCCAGTACAATGAGCATTTTAATGAAAATATTTATACTTTCGCCAACACCATTTATACCGTTGACGGGGGAACTCATTTGGTGGGTTTTAAATCGGCTTTGACGCGCGCGGTAAATGATTACGCCAGAGCGCAAAGCTACTTAAAAGAAAAGGATGAAAATCTTACTTCTGATGATATGAAGGAAGGTTTGACTGCGGTAGTTTCCGTGAAATTGAGAGAACCGCAATTTGAAGGCCAGACCAAGGCAAAACTGGGAAACGTTGAAATTAAATCATTCGTAAGCTCGGTGTGCCTGGAAGGATTAAAAGATTTTTTCGATACTCATCCGGCAGATGCCAAGGAAATTATCGGCAAGGGTTTGCTTTCTGCTCGGGCACGCATGGCGGCTAGAGCGGCTCGAGATTCAGTCATCAGAAAGGGTTTGCTGGAAGGTTTGGCATTGCCGGGAAAATTAGCCGATTGTTCGGAACGCGATGCGACAAAAAGCGAAATATTCATCGTTGAAGGAGATTCCGCAGGCGGCTCGGCTAAGCAAGGGCGCGACAGGAGATTTCAGGCGATCTTGCCTTTGCGGGGGAAAATTTTGAATGTCGAGCGTGCCAGAATAGATAAAATGATCGCCAACAATGAAGTTAAGTCTTTGATCATCGCTTTGGGCACGGGAATCGGCGACCAATTCGATATCAAAAATCTTCGTTACGGAAAAGTCGTGATTATGACCGATGCCGATGTTGATGGAGCGCATATTCGGACGTTGCTTCTGACGCTTTTTTATCGGCATTTCAATGGTTTGGTAGGCGCAGGCAATATTTTTATCGCTCAACCGCCGCTTTATCGGGTCAGCCACGGCAAGACTTTTCGCTATGCTTATTCCGATGAAGAGAAAGACAAGCATATTAAGGATCTTTTAAGCGAGAAAAAAGCAAAAGGCGAAAAAGCGGAAGTGGTGGAAACGGAAACCGATGTGCCGGAAGCTGCGGAAGAAAACGAAAAAGACGTAATAAAGGGAATTTCGATTCAGCGGTACAAAGGTTTGGGAGAAATGAACCCCGCGCAGCTTTGGGATACCACTATGGATCCGGCCAAGCGTTTTATGAGAAAAGTGACGGTTGAGGACGCGGCGGCGGCGGATCAGGTTTTTGATATCTTGATGGGATCGGAGGTGGAACCTCGCAAAAAATTCATCCAAACTCATGCCAAAGCGGTCAAGAATTTGGATGTATAGTTTTTTGAAAATATTAAAGAAGGGATTTTGTTTTTAACAAAAAATCATCATAGAGTCATGGAAAAACAACTAATTGTTAGGTTGCATAAAAATTTTGAAGATTGCGCTCATGAAAAAGACGGGGTGGAGTTTTGGTATGCTCGTGAACTGCAAGGATTATTGGGTTATGACAAATGGAGCAATTTTGAAAATGTTATCAATAAAGCAAAAACAGCTTGTGAAACCGCTAAGCAAAAGGTTTCCGATCATTTTGCCGACGCCGGCAAAACGATACCGATGCCTAAAGGAGCTAGCAAAGAAATAGCCGATATTATGTTAACTCGCTACGCCTGTTATCTTATAGCTCAGAATGGTGATCCACGAAAAGATGAGATTGCTTTTGCTATGACTTATTTTGCCGTCCAAACCAGAAAACAGGAAATCGTGGAACAGCGTTTGGCGCAATGGGAGCGAGTGCACGCCAGAGAGAAACTTTCAATTTCTGAAAAGGAACTTTCTGGGGTTTTATTTGAGCGTGGTGTTGACGGCCAAGGATTTGCTAGAATTCGCAGCAAAGGCGATCAAGCTTTGTTTGGCGGATACAATACTCAAGAGATGAAAAAGAAACTCGGCATACCGGATAAACGGCCGCTGGCGGATTTTTTGCCGAGCGTTACTATAAAAGCTAAAGATCTGGCTACTGAAATTACCAGTTTTAATTTAAAGAAAGACCAAGCGCTTAAAGGCGAAACGCCAATTACTTCGGAGCATGTAAAGAATAATAAAAATATGCGGGATATGCTTGTTAAAAGCGGTATTCGTCCGGAAGCTTTGCCGCCGGAAGAGGATACAAAAAAACTTGAGCGAAAATTAAAGTCGGAAGACAAAAAATTACCCAAAGCGGTTAAGAAATTGAAAGAGGAAAATTAAATTTTTGAAGATTAGGAGATAAAAATATGAGATTATTTTTCTTAAAAAATTTATTTTCCGATAGTGTAAAAACAATAAAGGGATCGTTGACTGTTTCATGCGGCATGAGAGAAAATCTTATAAAACTGTTAAGACATTTTGAAGAAGAAAGTGGTTTTCAAAACTCTTATGCCGATAATTTTGGAGATCTGCTATGTGATTATTCAGTTGAAGAATATCTTGATTTTCCAAATTATAGACTAATTACAAGGCGTTATAATGAAAAATATCCATTGCTTAAACATAGAGGTCAAACTCCTGTAATCCTAAGTAATAGTATAAGAGCGGAATTAAAAAGAATGGAAATGGATGGTTTTTTAATGATAAGTACACAAGAAGCTATTAAATACGCTTACGCAGATAGTAAATATGGACCTGATTATGATGAAGGTGTTAGCTTTACTTCCGAAAGCATTATATTGACAACCAAAGGAAAGAGTGGTTGGATATATTTTTTAGAGGATGCTAAAAAAAATCCTTTTGCTACATTACTATCAATTGCTGCTATTATTATTTCTATATTTGCATTATTTTTACGAAAGTAATAAGTGTTACGTAAATATTATCTTTTGTAGTAAAAAATTAAATTTAAGATTTTTGAAGTTTAGGGAGAAAATAATATTTTTTCCGAGAACTGTTATCGGATATATTTTTATGAAAAAATATATTGAACTTCGCGGCGAAAAGATAGAGTATATTTTAAAAATAAGCGTTCGCGCGAGAAGAATAAGATTCGCGATCTATGGCGGCGGGAGATTTGTGGTGACTGTGCCGCGCAAATTCAGAGAATCAGATCTGGAAAGATTTATGCGCGAGAAAGCGGGTTGGATTTTGGAAAAAACCGCCGAGTTTAAGGATTTTAAAAAACCTTTATCTTTTCCAAACGAAAGGCATGCTTATCTGACCCATCGCCAGACAGCCTTGGAGATGGTGCGAAAGCGTTTGGAATATTATAATAATATTTATAATTTTGCTTTTAATAAAATTCGGGTAAAAAGCCAGCAAACTTGCTGGGGAAGCTGTTCAAGAAGGAAAAATCTTAATTTTAATTTTAAGCTGGCGTTTCTTCCCGAACACATAGTTGATTATGTCGTGGTGCATGAATTATGCCATTTGGGAGAAATGAATCATTCGAAAAATTTTTGGAATTTAGTCGCGAAAACAATTCCGGATTATTTGCGAATTAGGAAAGAATTAAGGCGGCATAGTTTAGGGTGTTGACTTTCGGTTGATTTTGGTTTAGGATTTGGGATAAGGAGGAAAAAATGACAGTAGATGCATCATTAATTTTAATAGCCGTTATTATAATCGCAATATTGACCATTGTGGCTATAATATTACTCTGTATATTTGTTAGCAGAATGAATAGAAAAAAAGCGAAACCGATAATACCAAGCAGCGATTTTGACAGGGGACATTAAACCCCTTCTTTTTTTGCCAAAGTTCGCCAAAATGCTACAATAAAACTAGTAAATACTTTCATTTGTCATTGCGAGGAGCCGAAGCGACGAAGCAATCTATAGTCGAGTTTTGAGATTGCTTCGCCCTGAATACAGGGCTTGCAATGACAGAAAAAAAGCGAATTTGCAATAACAGAGAATATTATGCATAAATTTAAAATACAATCCAAATTCAAACCCAAGGGTGATCAGCCTAAGGCAATAAAACAGCTTATTGATGGGGTGAAGAAAAAATATCGGCATCAGACATTATTGGGTGTGACCGGTTCAGGCAAGACTTTTACTGTTGCCAATGTAATTGCGGCCGTTCAGCGACCGACGCTCGTGATCGCGCCGAATAAGACTTTGGCCGCCCAGTTGACTAGCGAGTTTCGCGAATTTTTTCCGGCTAATGCCGTGGAATATTTTGTCAGTTATTACGATTATTATCAGCCGGAGGCGTATATTGCTTCCAGTGACACATATATTGAAAAAGAAGCGGAGATAAACAAAGAAATTGACCGATTGCGCCATCGCGCCACTTCAGCGTTGATGAGCCGCCGCGACGTGATAATTTGCGCCACGGTTTCTTGTATTTACGGTTTAGGTTCGCCCGGGAGCTATAAGGATTTTGTGACGCAGTTTGCGGTCGGACAGATCATCGGGCGAGATGATATTATTGAGAATCTCGTAAAATTGCATTATGTCCGCTCCGTGGTTTTGAAGCGGAGCGTGTTTCGCGCCCAAGGCAATATTATCGAGATTATGCCGCCGTCGGATGATTGGATAATTCATATTGAGCTTGACGGCGATCGAATAAAAAAAATCCAGATCCTCAATGAATTAAACCGGAATATTATTCAAAACCCAAAGCACGTTGATATTTTTCCGGCCAAGCATTTTGTCGTGCCGGAACCGATAATGGGAGAGGCGCTTGATAAAATTGAAAGCGAGCTGGAAGATCGCCTCGGTTATTTTAAAAAACATAATAAATTTTTGGAAGAGGAAAGATTGCGGCGCCGGACTCGCTATGACTTGGAAATGATGCGCCAGATCGGCTATTGCAACGGCATTGAAAATTATTCGCGGTTTCTGACCGGCCGCGCGGCAGGCGAGGCGCCTTATACGCTGATGGATTATTTTCCTAAGGATCTATTGATTGTGATCGATGAATCGCACATTACGATTCCCCAGCTGGGAGGCATGTATGAAGGCGATAGATCGCGGAAAACTAATTTGGTGGAATATGGATTTCGGCTGCCTTCGGCGATCGATAATCGCCCGTTGAGATTTGCTGAATTTGAAAGCAAGGTCAATCAGGCGATTTATACGACCGCGACTCCCGGAAAATACGAGCTGAAAAATTCCACTCAAGTCGTGGAACAGATCATCCGGCCTACCGGATTAATTGATCCGGAAGTTGTCATCCGTCCGGCACAAGGCCAAATAAAAGATCTGCTAAAAGAAATTGAAAAAGTGGTGGCGCGCAAAGAAAGAGTTTTAGTGACGACTCTGACCAAGCGGATGAGCGAAGATCTGACCGAGCATCTTGTCGAGCTTGGAATAAAATCCAGATATTTGCATTCCGAGGTTTCCACGCTTGATCGAATAGTGATCCTGGAGGATCTGCGAAAAGGAAAATTCGATGTTTTGGTGGGTGTTAATCTTTTGCGGGAAGGCCTTGATCTGCCCGAAGTGTCATTGATCGGGATCTTGGACGCGGACAAGGAAGGATTTTTGCGTTCGGAAACTTCGCTTATCCAGACGATGGGCCGCGCGGCGCGCCATATCCGGGGACGAGTAGTTCTTTACGCGGATCGAGTTACCGGTTCGATGAAGCGGGCGATCAGTGAAACTAATCGCCGGCGCGAGATCCAGAAAGAATATAATACGGCGCACCATATCACTCCGGCTTCGGTCGAAAAATCCATCAAATCGATCATTGATCACGAGTTAAAGCCGGAGGTCGCGCCGGAATTCATTAATATCGAGCATTTGGAAGACATTGACGGATATGTGAAGATAAAAGAAAAAGAAATGCGCGAGGCGGCGAAAGATCTCGAGTTTGAAAAAGCGGCGCTGATTCGGGATGAGATTATGCAGTTAAAGAGATTACAGCTGAAAAGTTGATATTGCAGGCGAAAAATCACATAAGGCTTGACATAATTTTATATAGTAGTATACTTAATTTATCAAAAATAAAGTTATCCACAGACAACAGGCGAATGGCTTTAAAGCCCGAATAAGACCTGTCGAGGATGAAAAAACTGAAATATTCGTATTTTAGTTATTCAAACAAATTCTGTGGACGGCACAGATTTTTTTAATTTAAATTAATAAAATTTATGGCATCATTATTGCGGCAAAAAAAAGAAGATGAAGTAAAAAAACTTAAAGAAAAACTTGCCAAGATCAAAGCGGCGGTTTTTATAAGCTATAAAGGTTTGACAGTGGCGAACGCGGAAAAATTAAGAAGAGCGCTGCGAGCCGAGAAATCCGAATATAAAGTGGCTAAAAAAACTTTATTGGACGTGGCTATCAAAGAAGCCGGATTGCCTGAGACGAAGATCAGCGAGATGGAAGGGCAGATCGGCGTCGCGCTCGATTATGAAGGGGAAACTGGAGCATTAAAAGTGGTCGACCAGATGATAAAAAGCGGAGTTACGGCGCTGAAAATTGTCGGGGGTATTATTGAAGGGAAGATTTTTAACGCTATCGATATTAAACTATTGGCCGGATTGCCGGGCAAGAAGGAATTAAGAGGCCAGGTGGTAAATGTCATTGCTTCGCCCTTGACCGGATTTGTAAGAGTGTTGAACGGAAATGTAGTTGGTTTGATCAATGTTTTAAAAGCAAAATCCGAATTAAAAAATTAAAACAGAATTATCTTGTTTGGAAAAATAAGATAAAGAAGAGAAACTAAACGATCAAAGCAGTCCCGTAGCATCCGCTTGATGGCGGATTGGTACCGGGACGCAGAGCGAAAAAAGCAATAAATAATTGCGAACAGCGAAGTTAATTAATAAATTTTAATAAATTAATAAAATAAATAATAAAAATATGGCAGAAGAAACAAAAAAAGAAGAAGCAGTTGTAGTTCCGGCGAAATTCGCGGATCTGGTTGAAAAAATCGAGAAGTTAAGCGTTCTTGATTTGGCGGAATTAGTGAAAGTTTTGGAGAAAAAATTCGGCGTATCCGCCCAAGCTCCGGTAATGATGGGCGCAATGCCTGCCGCCGCTGGCGCTGCCGCCGCTGAAGAAAAGACCGAATTCAATGTTGAATTAAAAGCCGCTGGCGATCAAAAAATTGCCGTGATCAAAGTGGTCAGGGAAGTTACCGGCAAGGGCTTGAAAGATGCCAAAGATCTGGTTGATGCCGCTCCAAAAATGATCAAAGAAAAAGCTTCAAAAGTTGAAGCTGAAGAGATCAAGAAAAAATTGGAAGCCGCTGGCGCAACCGTAGAATTAAAATAAGAACAAGAGCAATTTATGCTTAAAAACTCTACAGATTTATCTGTGGAGTTTTTGCGTATTAGACGTAGTGGTTGTAAGCTTTGCGTTTTTATGTTAGAATGAAAATATAATTGTTAAAATAATTTATGGCTGAAAATAAATCATCATCTTCAAAATCACTTTTAATTTTTGTCATTGTTTTGTTTGCTCTTATTGCGGCGTTGTGTATAAATATCTATATCTATTATCCACTTAAAAATTATCCGCTGGGTACGGTTCAACCGACGGTAGAACCAACGCCTGTTGTTAATATTTCGGACTGGAAGACTTATGGGAACGAAGAATATGGGTTTGAAATAAAATATTCTCAGAATCCTGAATGGGTAGCTGAAGAAGCTAAAATAATAAATCCAGAAGCAATAAAACCTATTATAAGTCTAATTAATTTTTTCCCTAAAAATAAAGTTTATTTGTTAGAAGAAAGCAGAGTAGATCCAATTGCAATAATAGTAAGCAGTGGGTCACTCGAAGATTACTATAAAGTATATCCAAAATCGAAGAACACAATAGAGAAAAAAGTTTTGATTAATGATTTGTCATTTATTCGTCAAGTGGATGAAAAATGGGGGGGTACTTCTTTTGCAGTTGAGTACCCAAAACAAAACTTTTCCTTTATAATAACTAGTCGTATTAATGCATTGGCTCTTGGTGTCTCTGAAAAAAAATTATTGGAAGATACTTTTAATCAAATGCTCTCTACTTTTAAATTTATAGAATAGATTTAAAATTTAGACTTAGAATAATTTTCCAAAAAGCGAGTAAAATCTCGCTTTTTAATTTGCTTTTTACAATAACAAACTCTTGACAAATACTCCATTTCCTTTAATATTACCAACGGAGGAAAAATAACACAGTACCTTCAAAATCGAATAAATTTGCCTTAAGGCAGGAGAAAAAGTGATCAGAAATGAAATAAATCAAACAGAAATGTAAAATTAATTTAAAAAAACAACCCGCGAAAGGTTGTTTTTTCTATTATTATTTGTTTAAAAATTTAAAAGTAGAAATAATTGTTTCAAACAAATTTGCGATCTCTTTTTCACCAAAATAACTGATATGTACCCATCGTTTTTCGTCTAGAATAACAACGTAATCTGTATAAGAAGTATTTTCGATTATACCTCCCTCGCCCTGCGGATTATTGGTATAATATTTATCCGCCTTTTTATCGCCGATATTTACTGTACCAACAAATTTTGCAAGATTAGGAATATAGTTTTCTGGTCTTGGCGGTATTGTATCGCTAGCATTAGAAATTTGTAGATATTCTATATTGTTTGGTGCATAGATAATAAAAACATTAGGAACAGGCTGTTCAGTTTTTAAATTCTCAGGATAATTAATTTCAAATCCATATTGATTATTGGTGTAAGTCTTCCAGTTTGATATATCAGTCTCGGGAGTAGTTAATAATATCGAAGAAGCATTTGGAGTGGGAGTTAAACTGACAGGTGTCTTTTTTCCACTTTCATATACAGCTACAGTGTAAAGTAGTATAGCTAAAATTATTCCGGCTAGAAGTAAAGTTTTTTCAGTAATAGATAATTTCATATGAATTTTAATTTATTTATTTTAACATTATAAAATTACCATAAATAATCTTTTAAGTCAAACTATTGCTATAATAACTATGTGTGCAAATTATTGACAAATTAGCTAAGATATACTAATCTACATAGGTTCACTTTAAACAAAAAGTGATAAAAAGGAGCTAAAATGCACACTAAAATTGAGAATAAAAAAAACGAGGAATCTAACAGATTTCCAAGGTATCGATAGAGAAATAAAAAACAATATAGGAGAAAAGTGATCAGAAATGAAAGAAAAAATTAGAAATACAGTAAGTGCAGTGCTTGTATCTGGAATAATAGTAATACTATTTTCCAGCATAGCAATGGCAGCAAATAACACCTTTCAATATCCACTTGATATACCGTGGAACGAATCACGTGGCTTTGGTTTAAACTGGTGGATAAATAACTGGGATGGAAATGGATCTAGCGGTTACCATTTGGGCGTAGACATACCCGCAGATCCACTTATACAAGTTAAAGCCGCTTCCGATGGTATTGTCATATTTGCCGGTCCAAAGAAAGGGTATGGAAATGTAGTTATAATCAAACACCCAAATAGTGACGTAACTACTCTCTATGGCCATTTAGGTAAAGGTCTTAATGTAAGCAATAAAGATTCTGTAAGTAAAGGACAAATAATTGGATATATTGGAAATAGTTCAGAAAATGGTGGGTGGTTATTTACACACTTACATTTTGGTATCCGCAAGGGATTAGATTCTATAAATGCTAATGTTTGCGGTAATTGGCCATATGTAGGGTACTCGCAACCATGTAAAAAATTTACTCATGAACAACAGGTTGATACATGGTATAATCCATCAGCGTTTATTAATGAACACCTATTACCACCAATTCCACCAAAACAAAAACTCACAGTTCTCTCTCCCAACGGCGGAGAAAACTGGCCAGCTGGAAGCGAGCAAAAGATCCAGTGGAAGTATACAGGAAAGCAGACAACTTCGGTAAAAATTGAACTTCAAAAAGGTTCTTCTTCCTTGTTCACCGAACTCATTGCCTTTTTTGTCCCGACAGACTATAACGGCGATGGCTCGTATCTTTGGACTATTCCTGCCACTCATGAGACAGGAACAGACTACAGGATAGTTGTTACCAGTATGGAGAACTCAAAACGTACCGATGCTAGCGATGGATATTTTACTATCAGCGCGCCAGCACCGCCTCCAACACCGACCCCAACACCCACGCCAACACCAGCACCCACCGGACCTGTGCATAATGTCAATAAAAATACTGACTACACAAGTATTCAGGTAGCCATCAACGATGCAAGTATTGGAGACGAGATTGATGTTTACAGCGGCACGTATTATGAAAACGTAAATGTAAATAAGCAGTTAATACTGAAAGGAATTGGAAATCCTGTCATAGATGCCAATAGTAACGGAAGCGCGATTACGCTTTCTGCCGATGGAATCACTCTGAAAGGCTTTAAAATGATCAAGGCTAATATAGGAATTAGGGTTACTTCTGATAACAACAGATTAAGCGATAATGAAGCCAACCTTAATGCCTACTTCGGCATATCTCTGTATTATACCAATAATAATACGCTGATAAACAACAAAGCCTCGAATAATTACTTCGGTATCAGTATGGTATCTTCCAGCAATAATATGCTAATTGGCAACAATATTAGCGCGAACAATGCCCACGGTATTCTGACGGAAGACGGAAACAATAACAATACTCTGATTGACAACAATGTCAGCTCGAATAATTTTGATGGTATATTCCTGCACTCTTCCAACAACAACACTCTGACTGGCAACAATGTATCAAACAACTATCGTAACGGCATCTATCTGTGGCAGTCCAGCAATAACAACACATTGAATGGCAACAGCGCCTCGAATAACAGCTATGGGATCGTTTTGGAAGCTTCTGTCTACAACAAAGTTTACCAAAATAATCTTGTTAACAATAGTCTCAATTGTTACGACACAGGCAGCAATCAGTGGGACAATGGCACTGTAGGCAACTATTATTCAGACTACACAGGCATAGACTTGAATGGCGACGGCATAGGTGATATCCCGTATCCAATACCCGGAGGCAGCAATAGAGACAGATACCCGCTGATGAATCCATATACTGGCTAAATGGCAAAGTTAGAAATTCACGAAGGTGAAAAATAGAAAAGCAATTAATAAAATTAAACATAAATAAAACCGGATTTAGTGAGTCTAAATTCCGGTTATTTTTTATTAAAAAATTTAATTTTGATTATAGCGCGATTTCATACACCGAAGTGCCGTTCAGGACATAGATATCTTTTTCCGCCGGGCTGATCGCGATATCGGTTAAATTGTCGAATTTATCGCTGACAAATTGTTTTACCACTTTTCCGGTTTTGGCGATCACCACCACCCGCTTATTTTTCGGATCGAGTATATAAAGATTCATTGCTCCGATTTCCGTGGCTATTTTCGTAGCTTCATTGAGCGGTATGAAAAGGTCGGGAGTTGAAAAATCATTTTTTGATCCTTTGGTCAATCTTACGATCGGATCGATATTGTTGTTTTGCAGGACATAGATATCGCCATCTATCGCCAGGGATACCGGATTGATAAGCAGTGGATTTTTTTCCGTTCCTTTCGTCCATTTTTCTCCAATCGTAAAGCCCGCGGCAATCGAGCGGTGCCTGTAAATTTCATTATCGTTTTTGCTAAGGGCGTAAAGGCTGGAGTTTTGTTTATAAAACGCAATGCCGGCTATATCGCTTTCTTTTTCGGCGAACTTAATTGATAATTTTTTAATATCGCTTTTTGAAGGTTCGTAAGAGGCGGTTCCCGGCAGATCGGTGAAGAAAACTATTTCAGCATTGGCTATTATAGAGATCTTAAGATGCCCGATGTCTTTGGAATTTACCGCCATGATCTCGCCGGTTTTCAGAGCGAGGTCGTATTTATAGATAGCGTTGTTGGCGGAATTGAATGAATATAATTTTTTCCCGAGCCAAACAAGGCCGTCAGTGCGGATATTTTTGGAACGGGCGGCAAAATCAAAAATTTTAGAGATGCCGTTCAGCCTGGTGATCCCTTCCGCTTTATCCATTTGTTTCAGCGCGTTTTCTTTTATCGCTCGCGCTTCATTTACAAAATAACCCGACTGGATGATTTTTTCGGAAGTGGATAAAGCGGTTCTGACAAAGCCGATAGTTTTATCTTTTCCCTGGTAAATTTCATTCGCTTGGGCAATTTCAGCGTCTTTCTGGGCTTTTTTGGCAGTTTCAAGAAGCGCGGAAAAAGTGCGGATATTATTTTCTTCTTTTTTCTTATCGTTATAAAGAGAAACGCTAAAAACGGCCCCGGCCACGATGATTAGGGCGGCGGTAATTATTATTTTATTTCTAAGAGAGAGGTTCTTGATATATCGGGGAGTGGCGCTGCTGATTTTTTCTCTGGCGGTATCCGACACGCTTCCTATTGTTTCGATGATCGCTGCGAATAAGGAAACAGACCTGATGAAATTACCGATTTTCGTTAAAAGATAATTTATCAAGGCGCTTATTTTCGGCCCCAAGAAAGAATAAATGTAAATTATAATTTTTCGAACAAGAAAGTAGAAAAAAATGATTATTTTTTTGATACTTTCAACGACGAACTTGACCGTTTTTGCCGCCCTTCTGATCTTCTGGCTTACCGGCATTTCCATTTCTTGCAAGTTCAGCTCGTTGATCACTTCTTCGACCCGGTCATTGTCTCCCGGGAATTTCGGAGAGAATTTTTGCGTCTCGCGGAGATCCAATTCCTGCCTCGGGTTTATTCCCAGATTTTCGAGATTCGGTTCCGTTAGTATTTTTATGAAATTGATGCCCGTCGAAGACGCCTTTTTTTTGACTTCCAGAAATATTATCGCGACGTTTATATTTTTACCCAGATTGGATTCTATTTTTTCTTCAAAAAATTCATTCACTCCTTCGCCGAAAATTTTTCTGATCTTCAGTTCGGTGGCGATATTTTTGAACTCCGACGTGGCCAATACTATTTTATCGCCTTCGCTGATCTGTCCGCTGGCAATATTGGAAAAAGTTTTAAGCGGATGGGGTTTCGGATCGCTGACCAGATCCAGTCCGATATTGATCACATTTTTGTCTCGAAGAAGAAAAGTTTGCGCGAGTCCCGTCTGGCTGAAATAGAGAGTGTCGTTTTTCAATACGGCAATGACTATGTGCAAATTGCCGATCCATTCAATATTGCCTTGTTCGGCAAAATCCGCCAGCACTTCGTTCGTCTTGCTCAAGCTTTGCTCCAGGCTTTCGATAGGAGAGCGGCTGGTATTGGAATAATATTCTTTTCTTATCGTGGAAACCAGGAGGTTTATAAGATATTCCGAGTTTGAAGGGATTTTAGCGATTTCGCCGGTAATATATAGATTGCCCAGGTTTTGTTCTTCGATATTTTCCGGTTCAAAAACGCAGGTATCCAAAAAAGCCCTGGATCTTTCGTTCTTTGGCGCGATAGTCAGCTCTACGGTTTTGATTTCTATATTTGACATAAGGCGTTATTGCTAATATAATAACATCATACATTATTATACAGTTTTTGGGGCTATTAAGCAAACACGGCTATGTTTTTAGCGTAATCTCGCGTTTTTTTAATTTTAAGGGCGAGTTTATAATCATTAATTTATGTCGAATTTAGAAATTTTTTTTGGTTCAAAGTTTTTTATCAGGATTTTGAAATTATTTATCCAGAATCCCGAAAACATTTTTACTCAAGCGGAAATCGGGGAAAAAGTAAAAGGGAGAGTAAAAACCATTTCCATTTTTTTGCGCCGGCTTTCAAGGGTGAAGTTTATAATTTCCAAAAACACAAAAGGAGCCAAAAAATATCAGCTTAATCCCAAATTCTCCTATCTCCTTGAAGTTAAAAGATTGATTTTAAAAGAAACGCCGATGGCGAATAGTTCCGTCTCCGGCGTGATCAAGAAGATCAGCGAGATCCGGTTTGCCGCCGTGGGGGGCGTATTGCTGGGAAATCAAAAAGGATCGGTGGATCTTTTGGCGGTAAGCGACAAGCTGAACAAAACTCGGTTTAAAAAAATCGTCGAGAATTTGGAAGCGGAGATCGGGCAGGAAGTGAATTTTACCCTGATGGACAGCAAAGAGTTTCTTTATCGGTTTGATCTTTATGATAAATTTATTATGGCGATGCTGGAAGAGCCCAATATGGTAATCGTCAATAAGATGAAGCTGGAAGAAAAAGACAGGCGGGACGAATAAAGGCAAGGGCATATAGCTCAGTTGGTTAGAGCGCGTCGTTCACATCGACGAGGTCTCTGGTTCGAGTCCAGATATGCCCACCGATGTGTGAAACAACAAAAGGTCATAGGCCTGCCCCGTAGCTTTGCCGAAGGCAAATGGTATCGGGGTTCAAGTCCTATAATTGTGAAACGAGGAAAAAGCAAAAGTTTACTTTTATTTTTTCCGAGCGAGCAATTATATCGCTGATATACCGCCCACAATTTTTTAATAAATTTATTGGGAAGTTATCCCCAATTTGGACATTGACGAAATGGCCTTTTTTTTTGTATCATTAGAAGTATCATTTTAACCTCAAGGGGTGAAGGATGATAAAAATGGAGGAATTTTAAAAATAGCCCGTAATAAATACGAGGCGAGCACACTAGAAATAAAAAAGCGCAAAAAACGCATAGACGATTAAGTAATTTGAACGCAGAAAAACAAAAAAAGAAAATAAAACAAGAAGTGGTAGAAATGAGGAAAATCAGATTTGGATTGCTAGCAATAATAATGCTAGCTGCGATAGGGCTTCTGGCAATACAGCCAGTTATGGGATCATTCGGACAAACAATGGTAAAGCCAATAACCGCATCAAGCGCAGTAATAACACAAGAGTATGGTGATGCTCACACAGGTATAGATATATATGCACCACTAGACACTCCGGTATATGCTCCCTCAACAGGCGTTGTGAAAGAGATTAGAACAGGATCTTACAGATACGACACAGGCGCATATGGAGCTGGAAACTATGTTATTATCCAACATAATCCAGGTGACTCAAACAAATATAGAAATTATTGTCCAACGGAAGAATGGACAAAATATTACCACCTAAATACTGTAAATGTTAACGTGGGAAATACGATCTACGCTGGAACGCAAATCGGAACAGTAGGTAATACTGGAAACACAGTAGGCGTTACTGGACTGCATTTGCATTTTGAACTCAATGAAAATAGCAGGTATGGGACTTTCCGTAATCCCAGAGAATACATCAGATTCGGCTATGCCCCACAAACAGGAGGAAGTGATCTCTGGTAAAATACAGAGAAATATACAAGGAGCAGTAATAAACAACTGCTCCATTTTTTTATTTAATTTTTAGTTACCACACTCGGCTATTCTTCAAATTTTGTTAATTGTTTTAAACCGCTACCGTCAGTATTAATTTCCCAAAGTTCATAAGGAAGATCATACATTTCAGGCTGAGTAATTTCTTTAATAGAAGCTTTAAAAGATATTTTTGATCCATCAGGATTCCATGATAAATCTTTTTTGTCTTTTAAATCTTCGAATATCTTTTTTTTGTTATTTCCATCGCTATCCATTATCCATATCTCATACGGTATTGGTTGCCATTCGTTATAGCTCATGAGTTTTATACTTTTAGCTGCTACGTAAACTATTTTACTACCGTTAGGACTCCACGCTGGAAACCCATTACTATATTCGTCATTATTCACTAGAACTATTTGATCATTTCCGCTAGAGTCCATTGTTAATATTTCTCCTTTTCTACTAAAAACAATTTTTGATTCATTGGAATTAAAAGAAGGAGTCGTGTCATATCCCGTGTCTGTTAATTGTTTTTTGTCCGTTCCGTCGGAATTCATAACCCAAATATTATTTGACGATAAAAAAACTATTGGCTTTTGCGGTAATTTATTATTATTCTTGCTTACTAAATAGTAACTTAAAAAAACAGCAACAATAGCAATCGATAAAATTAGTATTTTATTAATTGTTTCTTTTAAAATATCTTTTATAATCATAAATTTATTACTATATTTTATAAAATTTATTTATTTAGTAATTCCAGTTTATCATTTAAATCGTCGTCGGTCAAATTTTTATTTGCCGCTTTTTCCGAGCGAGCAATTATATTATTGATATACCGCCCATTTTTTTATTAATTATTTATCCCCCAAAAAGCGTTTGACAGAACGGCTTTTTTTGTTAGTATTAGTGGTATTGGAGGCAAACAAAATGTAGCTCTCTAAAACAAAAAAAACGCGCAAAAAGCGCAAAGAAGACTGGGGAAATTAAAAGCAGAAAAACGAAAAACGAAAATAAATCAAGAAGTGATCAGAAATGAAGAAAATGAGTTTAGCAGTCATCGCACTGCTGATAGTGGCAATGTTTGCCATGATACCAAATGCATCAGCATATTCAATCGGTCCAAGAAGTGCAAGTAATCCTTGCAATGGCTGGGGCTCAGGAACACAAGTTATACAATTATGTTCCTATACCTACTCTGATGCATGGCAAATGTATTATTTCCCACAATATGCAGCAGATGTAGTTCTGCAAGTAGCAAAACAGCAAGGAATGACCATTGTCAGGGACAAGAATTCGATAATGGCAGAAATTAGGGGCCATGCAGCAATAAGAATGGCGCCCAATGTTTTGGTTCCAAGAAGCGGATCGTGGCGCTGGACATGGGAAATAGCCGATCCGATGGATATCGAAATGGATAAAAAGATGGAGCCGATCTTTTACCTGTTCGATTAAACAAAGAGCAAGCGATTAAACAATCTTTAGGGGATAATCATCGTATTATCTTCTAAAGATTTACTTTTTACCATTTATAGGATAAACTTAAATTATAAAAATTAAAAAAATACTATGAATAAAAAACTTATTACAATTATTATAGGAATAGCGCTTGTTGTAGGCGTTTTAATGTTTTTTGTTGTACAACTTCAAACTTCTTCGGATACTTATGGATTGCTTGAACCAATACTTGGTGTTAAGGTTTTTAATACTTCAGAAAAACATAATAAAAGCTTAGGTATTGAAACTGCTAAAATATCGGAAGAAGAAATCAAAAAGTTTAATGGAATTATAGAAAAAATTATTAAAGCGCAAGAAGAATATAATTCTACTAAAAAAGAAGAAAGCTTAGAGAAAGTTAAAAACTTATATTTACCAGGAGTATTTGAGGCGCATAAAGAAGAGTCAAAGAGGCTAATTACTCGTTATCCGTTAGAAGTAAACGATACAATTGGAACATTAAAATTTAGTTTACCAAGAATCTATAAAAATTTGTTTGATAGAATTGGAATAATAAGTCTTGTTGATTTTAGTTTTAGTCAAGAACTTGACGGGTGGCCAGGAATCATACTTCAGGTTTTTATTTTCAAAAATGTTAATGGGGAATGGAAAATTGAAAAACAACAATTAAGAGATGTCGTGATAGAGACAGAGAATGAACAATCGGGATTAGAAGCGACAGAATCAAGATTAATAAAACAAATTTTAGATTCGCAAAAATAAAAATAATAAAATAAAAAACAGGTAAAGATTCGCCTGTTTTTTTATCGCTCACAATTGTTAAATTTATAAAAAATCCAGGAATTGCTCTTGGAGTTTTTTATTTCCGTATAAATTCATTCTATATTCCCGTTTTTGGTTAATGTTATACGGGTATTTTGTTTATTTTGGCAAAATATGGTATAATCTAAAAAATGAAAATCAAAGGATTAATTTGTAAAAAATTTATAATGGACGATAAAATTTTACAGAATGTTGATAAAGTTAATAAAGAAGTTCGAGAAAAGGAAATTAAAAATGAGAAAAAAGTTTAATTAATATTTTTTTTAAAATGGCTAAAGAAAAAACAGAATCGCTTCTCGGTTATTATGGTTTTACAGCAATGGAGCAGAAAAAATATCCGGTGGTGGCGGGAATTCTGGGGGAATTAATTCCGGGAAGGATTGAAAAATAAATCGAGGAAGTTAAAAATTAAAATTAAAGTTTTTAACTGAAATAAAAAATATGTTGTAAAATTAACCGTATGTCATCAGGGTTTATTTTAGGATATGATCAAAACTAAAGTTTTTTATTAATTAAAAATATTCACATTTATGAAAAATATCTACTATGTCATAGTGTTTGCGCTTGCAATAACTGCGCTTGCGTCCGGCTTCGACTATTCACAACTAACGCAGGCAAAAGCGGGAGATGCAGGTTTGCTTAAAAACAACACCTCAACTGTTCAAATTGAACTTAAAAATCCTATTGCGCTAGATGCGCTTTTTGCAGGAGGAAACAATACTTTCTTTGATGAAATAATATTAGAAAGCAACTTTACGGTTAATAACGAAGCCGTTCATGATTTTTACGTGGTTGATCCTAAAAACAAAAAAAACATCAAAGAAGATTATATAAAAAACCGCAAAGCATTCCTTGCTGATGTTAAAGGTATTAACCAGTTATCGTCCGGCAGTTCTGGTAATATCGAAAATATTTTAATAACGAAAATCACGGTAACAGGCGAGAACAGCAGTATCGATCAAATTAAAAAAGGTCTTGTAGTAGACAAGATCAATGTCAAAAATAATCAGCATGATATTGCTCTGCAAACTCGCGGGAAAACTGCTCCAAAAGAAGCGTACCTTTCAGGTAGTGAAACTATAAGTACCGCAGCATTAACGACAACACCGATGTACCTGTCACTCCCAACCTCTGGTACTTCATATTTCTATCCTTCTTCCTATGGTGGAAGATACACGCAACAAAATATGATATGGAATACAATAAATTTTGCTTCCGACCAGACTTATGAGCATAAAATTATTCTTTATAATTACGACAGAAAAACATATTTAGACGGGAATAGCACATCATATCCCGGGTGTTACCCGACAACAACTTATGCAGCTACTAGTTGGCCAGCAGCATCTAAACCATATATTGATACCAGATTTATGGAACCAACAAAAGGAATTGGTTGTGAAATTGATGAGTTATCTTATACAATAGGAGCTGCTCAAGCAGATGCCTTGCAAGCAAATACAAATTATTACACATATATTCGTACTGCTGACGGAAATGATGCGTCTGACAAGTTTAAGCTTCAAGGGCAGGTCGGGTATCGTAGTCCAAGTTTTTGTTACACAACTTGGTGCAGTGCGAAATATAAAATTTATACTCTAATTCCCGCGTGGAGTACCGCTGTGCCGGGAACACAATCATGGACATATAATGGTCAAGTGCCTGATGCACCAAGTAATGTATCGGTTACAAATCCAACAGCGACTAGTTTGCAAGTGAATTTTACCGATAATACATATGACGAAACCAATATTTGGATAGAAAGAAAAACTGGCACAGGTGGAAGTTGGGTATCTCTTGGCAGTTTTGGGGCTCTTGTCGGAGCATATGATGAACTTTTGCCCGGAGCAGGGAAATGGTATTGGATAAATTCTTCTCTTTCGTCGATGACTCAATACTGCTACCGCCTAAAAGCAACAAATAACATTGGCGGTTCTGCATACTCAAACGAAGCATGCGGAATAACGTATTGATAATATAAACCTATATGCGAAAAAAAATATTTGTCCAAGTTTTCTTTATCGCGCTTTCTTTTATAGTTGCATTAGTATCTACCTATCCAAAAGTTGAGGTAACTAAGCACTCGGATTTAAAAAATCTTTCGTGCGGCTGGCCGCTAAAATTTGTTGTACACGATGATAGTTTGTTGGATCCGCCTATGCCATGGAAAGTTTCGTGCGGTTTTTTAAGAGGTCCTTATGGACAGGGCAGTACAAAAGAATTTAACTGGCAGTATTTTATTCTTGACGCGGCATTTTTCTATCTGCTTATATTGGCACTGTATCACGGTAAAGATTTAGTTATAAAAAAGAAGCAGGAAAAATAATTAAAATTTGCAGGATAGTCACCTTGCGCCAAGGCTACGGCTTACCAAGGGAGGAAAAAGAGAACTTAATTAATAATTTTTTTAAAATGGCTAAAGAAAAAACACAATCGCTTCTTAATTATTACGGTTTTACCAAGGCGGAGCAGAGAAAATATCCGGTAGTTTGCGGAATATTAAGAGAATTGACCCCAAAGAGGATCGAAAAAGAAATTGAGGAAGTTAAAAACGTGAAATTGCCGGCGGAGTTGCAAAAATGGGTGAAGGAGTATGAGAAAGTGGGAAAACAAGGTGGGTTTATTTAGAAAAAGGTGTATTACTTGTCTTTCATTTTCTAGACAATCTATTCTAGCAAATGTCAGTTACTAAAGTAATATAGACCTTTATATATTATGGAGTCTATGATTGGGTTTCGTAAAGGTATAGAAATATCACACATAGATAAATTACAAAAGCTTTTCTCTAGAGTGAAAGAATCGAATCAAATAATGAGAGCAGTAAATAAAGCTGAAATGCAATTTAAACGAGATGTTGCATTAATTGGATTCAATGATTTTTTTCATACAAGTTCGGTTCACGGATTTAATGATTCGAAAATACAAGCATTTATTATGGCTATTCCTTCTAACGACAAGGAAGAGATGTGTAAGAAGGCGTATCTGGCGTTTGCTACACATTTTATTGATGATTTTTTTGATAGATCTGATTTTCCTCCAACTCCTCAGCAAATGAAAGAAAAACGAAATGATATTCGTTCTTTAGTTAATTCGGTGAAGGGTTTAGGTGAATTTGTTGATATAATAGCGGCTTCTAGAATCAAAAATGTGACAGGTTTTAATAATGGTCTTAAAAGATTAATGTATGGAGGTTTAATTCAACTTGCAGGGACAGAGAACGAACAACACAGTTATCTTTCCGAGTATAAAAAACTTGGGGTAGAGTATGTAGATAAAGAGGTTGCTGGTGACATTTTAAAACTCAGAGATATTCCTTATTGGATGACTACCAAAACTATACAAGAATTTTTTTTCTCCGTTGAGCCTACTGAAAATTTAACATTAGCAGAATTATGGTCAATTGCTTATGCTCCGGCAATTTATTTGCATGATTGGAAGGAAGAACAAGAAAAAGGCGAGCTTAATTTTTATACTCAAAAGTTGCCTGAATTAACAGAAATGAAAAATATGTTAAAGCTCGCAAAAAAACACCTTCCAAACTATAAAGATAATTTAGGGAATCTCAGAAGGGCTCAGCTTAAAATTTTGATAGAAGTATTCTCTCCTGTTTTTCCTCTGGAAATTTTAACTGCTTATCAAGATTTAGCCGATAACCTAAAAAACAAATGAACTTAATCCAAGGTATAATAAGAAAGCTTATCTTCCCAAACATTGATACCGATAGATTTAAAGGTAGACTTGTAGAAAAACCAACCTCAAAAGAGATGCGCTACAAGACTTTGCAGAAAATATTCTCTATGCTTGTTACTATCAAAGATTATGAAGCATTGACCCAAAAGATGGTGAACGTTATGGTTGAAGAGATGGATTTCATAGGAGGAGTGTTGTTTTTACCTGACGAAATTAATAAGCAACTTATACCTTGGTCTTATACGCAATCATATTTAGGCCAAAAAGTTGTCGGATGGCTGAATAAGCCATTCAAAGAACACACTTACCCATTAAATCTTGATGATAATTTAACCGTACAAACTTACCTTACAAGAAAAATTCATGTAGGGGCACATATGAGTGAATTTATCAGTCCCGCTGTAAATGCATCATTGGCTGATACTATGCAGAAATTTATGGGCATGAATCTTTGTATTTCTCTTCCTGTTATATTTTTAGACAAAATTTTGGGAGTAGTATTCTTTACCTCAACCAGAAAAGAATTTTCTCAAGAAGAGCAGGAAATGCTTAAAACTTTTTCTGATCAAGTGGCTATTGCAATCAATAATATTCGTCAATACGAACAAATTAGAAATCAATTAAAAAATCTTGAGGAAAAAACGCAGGATTTGGAATCCCTTCTGTCTTTAAACAAAATGGTTTCTTTGGGAGTGGAAATTGAAAAAAGCGTGCAGAATATTATGGATGCTGTGCCGGCAAAACTCGGGCATCTTGGTATTATGGGAACATTTTTAATTCGCTACGATGAAGATAGTGGAAAAGCTTGCGCTTATATTACCACAGAATCAGATAAAATGAGGCAAGCAAGGTGTTTATTATCTAAGCCTGAATTAAGCGATTACAGCTTGATTGTTGATAGCAAAAATTCTAAAAATTGCGGTCTGGTTATCAAAAGTATTCTCAATAACGAAATTGAAAAAGGGTCGAACATAGCGGATTTTATTTGTCCGCCGTTGGATAAGCCCACGTCCCTATTGATACAAGAGAAACTTGGCGGAAAAACATTCGCATCGGTTCCAATGACAATCAGAGGCGAGAAAAAAGGAGCTTTGATTTTTATTTTTACCAAAGAAATTACGGAAGTCAGCCCGAGAGATTTAGATCTAATCAATGCTTTTACCCAGCATGTAAGCGTAGTTATGGATAACCTTCAATTTTATCAAAATTTGAATAAAAATATCGAAGAGCTTACTATAGCCAAAGACAAGCTTAAAAACGCATTGGATGTGAAGAGTGATTTTTTACATATCGTCTCTCACCAGCTTAGGACTCCCTTGACTGTAATGCGGGGATTTATTTCAATGTGGAATGCCAAGGATTTTGACAAAGCTACTCCGGAAAAAAAGTTGGAAGTAAAAGCGAGAATCGTGGATAATACAGAGCGTCTTAACAATATCGTCAACGATATGGTGACAGCGACGGAAAGCGAAGGGGAGTTAAAATTGAATTTTCAGCCAATTGATATACGGAAGATGCTTCAGGAAAATATCGAAATGCTTAATCTTAATTTCAAAAAAAAGAATTTATATTTGAAATACAAAAGATCTTCCCAGAAGATTCCGAAGATCGAAGCTGACGAAAAGCTTCTTCACAATGTTTTTATGAACTTAATAGATAACGCAGAAAAATATACCGAAAAAGGCGGATTGATTATTGAAGTTAAGCGGGAGAAAGATAACGTGAATATTTATTTTACTGATACGGGCATAGGCTTGAGCGGGGATGATAAAAAAATTCTTTTTCAGAAATTTTCCCGCGGGAAAAAATCCAATTATATCAATCCGAACGGTTCCGGCCTGGGACTTTTTATCGCCAAGCAGATCATAGCTAAGCATCACGGAAAAATCAAAGTAATCTCGGAGGGGGAAGGCAAAGGTTCGACTTTTATCGTGTCTTTGCCGGTGCGGCAGGGAAGATAGGGGATAAAACTTGCAAAATCTATAACTTGTACATTAAAGCTAAAGATTGACAAATTATTGAGATTTGTTAAGGTTATTGTAAGGAAGGATGACCAAATAGAAGCTATTTAGTCAGATGAGTTCTTTTAAAATTTGAGGAGGTGAAAAAATGAGCAATGACGGCAACCAAGATTTTGAAGTGCTCCAAAAAGGCACTGATTCCGGAACCCGTACCGGCGATATGGGTAAAGATGGCTGCGGTTATTAACCGCATAAGCAAAGGGGGAGGTTTAATAAAACTTCCCCAAAAATATATCAATGACAAAGAGGTGAACGATGTGAAACTGAAATGGTCTCGATTTGTGTTTTGGATTGAATATGAAAACAGCGATAAAATCATCGCTAGAAATACGCTGACTACAAGCACAGTAAGATTAACCGGACGGCTAAAAAGAGAAATCGATGAAATTACAAACAATGGACAATCTAATATTACTGGTTCGTATTTAGGCGATTACATAAATGAGCTCGTAAAAATGGAAATGCTCGTTCCTGCGGAATTAAACGAAAAGCTAAAATACAAAGAGCTATTCCATAAGGCCAGATTGGATGATAAAACTTTCGGAATATATCTTGTCCTTACTAGAAATTGCCAGCTGGCCTGCCCTTACTGTTTCGAGAGAGGAATAGAAAAACATAAATCAATGTCAATTCAAATAGCCGATGAAATAGTGAATTGGTGTGATGCTTATCTAGGTAACCATGCTGGTTGCAATAAGCTAAGAGTAGTTCTGTACGGGGGCGAGCCGTTATTGAATAAAAAGACAATCAGATTTATTTTGCCAAAACTGCACACGATAGCCAAGCAAAAAAACTTAGCACTTGAACTCGGCATAATGACAAATGGTGAATTTTTTGATAAAGAAATTGCCTCTTTCTTAAACGGATGCAACCTTGATAGAGTTCAGATAACTCTTGATGGATACGGAAAAGTACACGACTTAAGAAGGTTCAGAAAAGACGGCAAGGGTACATTTGATAAAATTTCAAAAAATATCTTGAGTTCTATAAATCAAGGTTTTGTTAAAAAAATTCACCTTAGAGTCAATTTTGACCGGCAGAATGTTGATTTAATACCGCAGCTGTTTGATTTTTTGGCAGAAAATAAACTGCAGGATAAAATAGAATTCTCTTTTGGTATAGTGGCTCCAACTATTTGCGGAGATATGGGCAAGCGAGCGCCGGACTCTTACCTTAATGAATTTGGATTAAGTTTTAGCGAGAGCGCTGATAAATATCTGTGGCTTTGCAAGGAAGCAAAGAAAAGAGGATTTGTAATTCCTCAAGAATATTTAGTCGGTCCTTGGTGTACCGCGAGAGCTATAAATTCGGCTACAATAGAGCCAGACGGAGCATTGCTTAAATGCATAAGCACAGTAGGAAGAGATGGATTTTCTTTTGGAAACATAGATTCAACGGCTAATACCGATGATGCAAAATTTATGGATTTTAGCTATCTGGATAAATGTCTTTCAGAAGATTGCCCGTTCGTTCCTATTTGTGGCGGAGGATGTCGGTTTGATGCCTATGTAACAATAGGTAGTCTATTAGAACCATATTGCAGGCGTGAACTTGTGGAAAAAATAAATAAGGGATTAGTAAAATTAAACTTTGAATAAAGCTATAGCCATTTAAACACAATAATGGCTAATTTTTTTATTGTTTGGTATAATATTTAAGCTAATATATCAATATGAAAATAAAACAAGAAATTCCGTGGTATAAAAACGATTATTTGAGGCAAAAATGGATTAAACAAAAAAGCAACCATTATGTTTTTTACTATCTCAAAAATTCTTTAGCTGAAAATGATATTTATAAAATTATTAAGCTAAAAGAAAAACATCACAATAAAATTTTATCGTTTCTTGATTTAAAAAATAAGCAAATTATTCATTATTATATTTATCCGTCCTTAAAAAGCAAAGCATCTTTAATGGGCGATGACAGCCCTGGTAATGTGATTTGGGGAGATTTTGAATTAGTTAATAGCGAACCAAAAACAAACAAATTTGAAATTCATACGATTTATAATGATAAATGCCAGTTTATCGGCGAGCATGAAGATACTCATTTTTTGTCTTTATCCCTTGGGTTATCGATATATTTGTTTTGCGAGGGATTAGCTCAGTTTATGGAAGGAAATTTATTCGGTAAGGATATTGATATAATTTCCAAAGAGTTATTGAGTCAGAAAAAACTGTATTCTATCAAAAACTTAATTGATAATAAAAATTGGGAAAAGGTTGATTCTAAAATAATTTATCCGGAAGTTGGCTCTTTTGTCAGATTTTTAATCAATACTTACGGATGGGATAAGTTTAAAAAAACTTACCAAAGATTGTCGCGATTAAATAATTCCGAGGAAAATTTAAAAATTATTGAAAATGGTTTCGAAAAATCGATCGAAGAATTAGAAAAGGAATGGAAAGGTGGTCTAAAATAGATTTTTCAAAAATTTTCACGCGGGAAAAAATCCAATTATATCAATCCGAACGGTTCCGGCCTGGGACTTTTTATCGCCAAGCAGATCATAGCCAAGCATGGCGGAAAAATTAAGGTGGTCTCGGAAGGGGAAGGCGCGGGCTCGACTTTTACCGTAATTTTGCCGGTGCGGCAGGAAGATAAAGATAAAATTTGGGAATATATATAGTTCGTGCTTGTCTAAAAACCCCAATATAAGTAATCAGCGGGAGTCAGTATTTGACAAAACCCCTGGATTTGCTAGGGTTATACGCAAGGAAGGATGGCTAAATAGAAACTATTTAGCCAGATGAGTTCTTTTAAAATTTGAGGAGGTGAAAAAATGGGTTTAGAAAATTCTAAGACAGAGAAAGATTCGGAGCAAGAAAGTCCAGTAATAGAAAGGATATCTACAGGATGCGTAATGCTCCCAACTTATGCCGGAGATTAGACGGGTTTTGGAATTATTGTTTTTTAAAAGGCAATAATTCCAAATATTTTATTTAGACAAGAAATTGAATTATATGGAGGTTAATAATGGAACAAGATTTTAAGCCACACTTGACAAAAGGGGTACGCCATCGCAGAGAAAATTTTGGTGGATTAGTTAAACCGCCAGTAGAGCTAGCCATAGAAACTGATCAAATATGTTTTCGGGTAAATAAAATTGGAATAGAAATTATAGAATTATGCACAGGAGAAATCAGTCTTAGTGACATTGTTCAGGAAATAAAAAGAAGGCATAAAAATATAAACGATGAAACAATTATTGCTTTCGTAAATCAGATTGGAGAAATTGGTTTATTTGATAGCTGTAATAGACGCATAATATTATCAACTAAAAAATTTTCCAATAATACAGACGATAAACCTATTGTATTTCCCAAATTAAAATTCCCTTCAATAGTTTTTTGGGAATTAACTGATCTTTGTAATTTAAGATGCAAGCATTGCTATACAGGATCTGGTTTAACAAAAAATGCTTTATCTGCAGAGCAAATATTTGCGATAGAAAAGCAGCTATTGGATAATGGAATATTCTATCTTGGTCTTGGTGGCGGAGAGCCATTGCTTGTCTGTTGCCTTGATGAAATAATCGAAAGAGCAACGAAAGAAGGTGTCAGCGTTTCGCTTAGCACCAATGGAATATTGGTAACTAAAAGAAGAGCGGCAAAACTATCGAGAACAGGTTTATCGGTAATTCAAGTAAGCATTGATGGTCCAGAAACGATACACGATTTTATTCGAGGAAAAGGAGTATACGAAAAAGCCATTAGAGCGATTACGATTCTTAAAAATCAGGGAATGAATGTTCGCTGCGCAATGACGGTTAATAATCTAAACTTTGATAAAATAGAAGAAACATTTTTAGCTGTTTATGATTTAGGAATAGACTGGTTTATTGCTTTTAGATGTATGCAAGAAGGAAGAGCAAATTCTCTTTCTAAATTAACAAGCGACCAACTCAGAATCGCGACCGAAACATTGGTTTTGTTAGAAAAAAAATACCCCAAAATGATTTCTTACGAGAAATTGGTATTTTTTCCTTTTCTTATAGATCAATCTATAAAAGCAATAAGAGGATGTGAAGCAGGAAGAAGTATTTGTAATATAACTTTCGACGGAAAAATTACTCCTTGTCCACATTCGCGACTTCCGGTTTTAGGAAATTTGACGAATAATAATATCCGTTCGATTTGGGAAAAAACAAATCCGTTTTCGATGGATATAGTACAAGAATGTCTAGTATGTAAATTTTCTTTGTCGTGCAATGGAGGATGCAAGGGAATATCTATGTCAAAATTTGGCGATGATGTTCATGCCGATCAGACTTGCTGGAATTTAAAAAGTTTATAACTGTAAAATTCAAATTTTACAGTTATTTTTATATTGATAAAATTTTTATTTATGCTATACTAAAATAAACCAAAGGTTTAATAAATAAAAAAATAAAATGATTAAAAATAATTGGTGGAAATACTATTTTAATAAAGATTATTTAGAGCTTTATTATTTTCTTTTTGACGACAAGAGAACCAAAAAAGAAATTGATTTTATCATTAATATTTTAAGATTAAAAAAAGAAGACAAAATTTTAGATTTATGTTGTGGCTGGGGCAGACATATGATTGGATTAGCAGAAAGAGGATATAATGTGGTGGGCATTGATTATTCAAAACCTTTTTTAAGAGTTGGAAAAAATATTGCCAAAGAAAAAGGCGTTAAAGCAGATTTTATTTATGGGGATATTTGTAAGTTTTTATTTAAAAAAAGATTTGATGTTATTCTTAATCTTTTTACTTCATTCGGATATTTTAGCGATAGCGACAACAGAAAAATTATTGAAAATATTTCTAAATCATTAAATCGTAAAGGGAAATTTATAATTGACACTCGGAATATTTGTTATTTTTTATCTCATTTTAAAAGTGTTTTTAAATACAAAAATGGTAAAAAAAATATTTTGGAAAATCATGCTTTTAATCCAATTACTTTCCAAGACCATGTAAAACTAAAAATTACAGAAAAAGGAAAACAAAAAAAATCCGAATATATTTTAAGACTGTATTCTTTTCCAGAAATTAAAAAAATCTTAGAAGAAAATGGTTTAAGGATAAAAAAAGTTTATGGATCTTATGAAGGAGAGAATTTTGATTTTAACAGCAAGAGAATGATTATTGTTGGAGTAAAAATATAATTATAAATAAAATTATGAGTCTAAAACGGTATTATGGTCCAAAAGGTTCTTATCTAGAAGAGCATAAAGAATATTTTTCCCCGGAACAGCTGCAAAAAGACGTTGATTTTCTTATTAAATCCTTAAAATTAAAAAAGAGAGACAAGATATTAGATGTTGCTTGCGGTAACGGACGGCATACTATTGAGCTTAAAAAAAGAGGATATAATATTGATGGTTTGGATTTTTCCGATTATTTGATCGAGGTTGCCAAAAAGCACGCCAAACAAGAAAATTTAGAGATAAATTTTTTTACACAGGATATTCATAAATTAGATCTTAAAAAAAAGTATAATAAAATATTCTTATTTTTTTCTGATCTTAGAATGATTGAGCCTGACGAAACATTGAAAAATATTACTAAAATAATGGAAAAGAATGGAATGTTTTTACTGGACTGCGATAATGTATTTAGGGTTATCGGCTATTTAAGAGAAAATCCGAAAGCTCCATATAAATTTGATTTTACCAAGATGGAGCTTGTCGTAGACAAAGATCATAGTAATAAAGGAGTAAGGTATTATACTTTTCCAGAACTTAAAAGAAAGTTTAACGATAATAACTTATTCATATCTTCAGTATATGGAAATTATGATATGGAGAAATTAAATATTAATAGTCGGCGAGTAATTATTATTGGAAAGAAAAAATAAAAGTACTGTCACGGAAAAATTAAGGTAATCTCGGAAGGGGAAGGTAAAGGCTCGACTTTTACCGTAATTTTGCCGGTGCGGCAGGAAGATAAAGATAAAGATAAAATTTGGGAAAATATATAGTTCACGCTTGTCTAAAAACCCCAATAATTGTATAATAACGGTATAGATAATTTCTTTAAAACAATATGATTTTAAAAATTTTTAGCAAAAACAAAAAAATAGTTTTAGCTAGCATTATATTTTTACTAAGCTTATTTTTTTATTCGAATTCCGCTTTAGCTCAGACAACTTATAACGCTTTGGTCACTATTCCCGGCATTCCACCCGGCGCAAAAGTTCAAGTCTATCTTTCCGGGCTTTATACTTTTCTTATTTCCGTAGTCGGTATTGTGGCGATGGGCGCGATCGTCATCGGGGGCGCAAGATATCTGACTTCCGCCGGCAATCCTTCAGCCATCGAAGATGCCAAACACACGATTAATTCGGCAATTATCGGCCTTCTTCTGGCCATTTCTTCTTGGGTGATTATTAACACGATCAACCCCGATATTCTAGTGCTTAAAAATCCGGCGATGCCGTGGAGTGCGGTAGGTTATAGTCCGACGGCAAGCGATCCGCTTGAGATGTGCGATGGACCCGGTTCATTGGGAAATGGAACAGTTAATGCGCCGTGCCATTGCATAGATAATATGGAAGCAGATGTTTTTGTCAGTCCTAATGCTCCCGCTAAAATCACTTTAACCTCTCCCGCAGACGGAGCATCCGCGGCTGTTGGCGCTTCTGTAACTCTGGCAGGGAAGCTTACTGATGCAAGCGGTAATCCCGTGGTTAACACCAATATAAGAGTATATGTTATTAATGATGGGGCAGGAATTGATGGAATGAGATATACTCAAATACAAACGAACGCTAGCGGTATTTTTTCTATTTTGTCTACGCTTCCTACATTTTGTGCCGATGATGTAAAACTTCAGGCGATTTTTCCGGAAACTGATCCGTATTCCAGCTCAACTTTTATTGCCAGTAATGTAGTAAATTTTACCGCTACCGGAGTTCCTGCCTGCATCGCAACCGATTACCCGCGACATCCGGCGAAAATTTTTGTTTCGGGAAAGCTTGCCTGCAAAGATATTTGTTCAAATCCGTCTTGGGCAAGCGATGGGTTGTATCATTGTATGAAAGCGGATTTAAGGGTAGGGACAACTTTTATGCCTATGGGAAAACAAGTAAGCGTTAAAGTGGGTGAAACTGTTTATTTCGATGGAAGAACTTATTCAGCGGACTATGCTTATCCAAATTTAAAAACCGATGTTCTCAGTGATGGTCCGGGTTTTGATAACGGGGTAGATAGATATGAGATCGATTATACTACCCCATGGTTAGGATGGACATCAGATTATGCAAAAAGTGAAACAACGAATTGTGATTTATTACTTGGTGTTTTAGGTGTTCTCGGTAATGCATTATTTGATGTAACATATACTGGAGGTATGACATCGACGACATATGCGGCAGCTGGTAAGTATGAGGGGTGGTTAAGAATAACTAGTAAGAATGGTTGTTACGGTCCTATTATGGATAGAGTTCAGATCAACGTTAATCCATAAAAAATAAAAAAGATGCATATACTTACTTATGCATCTGAAGTGCTGAATTCGCTTATTTGTATATAAGCGGATTGTTTTACTAAATTGTTTATTTTTAAGAGATCGTCTTTTAATCCTCCAAGCTTTTGATATTCGTTTATGTTTTGCGTATCAATTGTCTGGAATGATTTTTTTTCTCCAGCTTTCAAAAAGGTGGAAGCGCTTGAGCTACTTTGGCCGTTTATATAAATTATAGGTAATTCCGTTAAATATAGATAATCTTTCGTTATGAAAGTGAATTTTTTTTCACCTATTATATTTATATTATTGGCGCCACGATTTTCTAAATAGCCGCTAACTTTATTATTGACAATCATGCTTGTAATATAGAGATTTGATTTTCCAATTCTTATCTCTTGCGGAAGATTGCCAATTGGCATTAAAGATTTTCCGCCTATTTCCAGACGGTTAATTCTTTGCGCAAGAATCGGGTCATTACGATCCGCACTGATCTGATTCTTCTCCTTCCCCTCTGTCGGGGTTGGAGTTGCCGTTCCGACTACAGGTTGACTATTACCCATCATTCCGCCGCCAGACGAACTGCCGCCAGACGAGAGCGAACCATCAGTTGCAGTTTTAGCAAATATTGCATTTGCAATATTGTCTCGCGTACTTGCCGGCAATGAGAATCCGATAACCATCACAAGCACTACAGCGGCAAACAGATACAGAAACCATTTTTTCGTTATCAGTTCTTCGAGCCACTTTGGCAGTTTAATCTGTTCAATTTTTCCTACTTCGCCATTGCCTTCTTTCTTGATTACCATTTCAATCACTTTTATCCTGCCCTAAGGGGCTTTATTTTATTTCGGTTCTGTTTTACTTCCAGATGAAGTATTCGTATTCTGTACATTCCCATTCTATCCTATTCGTGATTTTCATTCTGCTTCGAGATTTTTGTATCTTCAAGACAGTTATTGATTACATTTTTGTGCAATCAAATTTCTGCCCTGAAGAAAATTATTTAAATTGTAAAAGAACGACATCCCCTCCTTTTTTAAAAAAATACGGGAATTGCTCCCGCACCGGATTCACTATTAGATTTTTTCTGCCATCTCTTTTATGTCGCCTAGGTTCGCGCGGTAGCGGAATTGCACGGTTTTTAAGCCGGTATTGAGCATTTGACCCTTTTTGCTTTGATTGCAGAAACTAATCATAGGTAAATCTAGTGCGTTAGTAAATTATCTAAAGTATAGCAGAAATTCAGGATTTGTCAACCCCGGTCAGAAGTTTTAGGAAAATCTCATTTATTTCCTTATATTTAAAGATAAATCGGCTTCGCCTTCAGTTTTCATTTAAAAGCAAGGTTAGATTACAACTTCTGACGGGGTAAAGCATTAAGAGGGCTTACAGACTAAAGAGGTTGACATTCCACCCATTATTTGTTAAAGTAAATATTATATTAATTCAGATAATTATTTTTATATGAAAATTGCAGTGATTGAATCCGGAGCGAAGCAGTATTTGGTTTCTCCCGGCGATAAAATTAAAGTGGAAAAATTAAGCGTCAAGGAAGGCGATAAGATTGATTTTAACAATGTTTTGCTTATTAACAATGACGGCAAGACGGTCATTGGCACTCCTGTCATCAAAGGCGCGAAAGTGACCGGCGATGTCTTGAAACAAGGAAGATTGCCAAAAGTGACTTTGACCAAATACAAGGCAAAGGAACGCCAAAGAGTTCACAAAGGGCACAAACAGCCTTTTACCGAAATTAAAATCGTAGATATTGTGGAAAAATAGAATGAAAGATCGGCGAGGTTTATTCTGGTTATTAAAACATTCTTGTATATAAATGCGGGAATGTTTTTTGTAAGATTATTTTATATGGCAACTTGTCATTGACAAAACTCCCGGATTTGTTAGAGTTGTGCTCAAGGAAGGATGGCTAAATAGAAGCTATTTAGCCAGATGAGTTCTTTTAAAACATACAGGAGGATGTAAAAATGGATGTTATTTCGCCAACAGCGGTAGATGCCGCTAAGGTGCTAGGTAATGCTGCAAATACTGTACATGCAGCCAAATGTGGTACATGTGCGTGTAAGTGCGCATGTAGATACAACAAGGGCATAGATAAATCGCTATGGTAAAAACCTGTTCGGCCGAATAGGGATGGGGAAGCAAAGGTTTCTCCTTCCTTGTTCGAATAAAGGAAAATAGATTATATAGAAATAAAGGAGGTAATGTATGGAAAGAACAACCCTTTTCCTTTCAAGATACGCTCATTTTTTTGAGCAAAAACCTGTAATAGCTTGCTATCATTCTCTTCGGATGATGCCAGTTTATATTCCGGATGCGCTTCTGCCGATAATTAAGAAATTTGAGGGAGGCGCTGATTCGCAAAGCCTACTCGCGCTTGTTGGCTCAAAAGATCAAGAAACTTTTTTAAGAGCGGTTGATGCCCTTAAAAATGTAAAAGTTTTGATCCAGGATCCCGCAGAAGATAAAAAAGCTATTGATTATTTCATGGATTTGCTTGGCAAGCCTTATCCCCACTTAGCCTATGTCATCCTAACAGAAAGGTGTAATTTCCGTTGCGGTTATTGTTTTGTAAAAAATAATAATCCCATGGGTAATATGACAGAGGAGATAGCTTTTAAAGGACTTGATTTCTTTTGTCGATTAATTGCAGAAGATCCTGAACAGTTTGATCTAGAAAAAACAATTGTTTTTTATGGCGGAGAGCCCTTGTTGAATTGGACAGTACTTGAGATGCTTTTAAATAAGATTAAAAAGTACATGGAAAGTGGTAAGCTTCCCAAAAAAACAACCCTTAATCTAGTGACTAATGGAAGTTTATTAAATCACGAGATTGCCAGAATGCTTAAGAGCCACGATGTTCAGGTCTCAATATCAATTGACGGCGATGACTTTGCAACTAACTCCAGCCGGATCTATGCAAGCGGAGAGCCCGTTTATCAAGACATCAAAAGAGGCTTTCAGGTTTGCAAAGAAGCAGGTATGAATATCGGTGCGTCATGCACTCTTTCAGAGGCAAGTATCCGTGATTTCGACGCTACCATACGGGTTTTACTGGATGAATGCGGAATATCCAATTTAGGATTAAATCTGCTGATTAGTAATGACGGAAAAATGGATAATGGTTACAACGAAAGAGCGGCAAAATTTATTCTTGATGCTTTTCAAGTTTTTAGAAAAAGAGGCGTCTACGAAGATCGCATAATGAGAAAAGCGAATGCTTTTATCGAAAAGACAGTTTGGCCATTTGACTGCGGAGCAACTGGGGGCAATCAGATAGTGATTGCACCTGATGGAGATATTGGAGTTTGCCATGGGTTTGTTGGTAAAAAGAAATATTTCCCAACAAATGTCTACGACAACGACTTTAATATCAGCAATGATAAAGATTTCAGAGAATGGAGTATGAGATCGCCTCTGAATATGCCGGAATGTCAAAGCTGCCCTGCTTTAGGTATTTGTGGTGGAGGCTGTCCATATCAAGCAGAGCTTGAAGAGGGTTCTATTTGGGCACTCGATAAACGCTTTTGCGTACATGCGAAAATGACGCTCGAATGGCTTGTTTGGGATCTTTATAAGCAAGCGCAGGTTAGTTAAATAGTGAAATATAAAAAGGGAGGTTTTATACCCACTGGATTTTTTCTTAAAAAAAAGATAGAATGATAGTGGGTTTTATTTATGAAGCAACCAATTATAAAATTAAAATTTGATCAAAAACTAGATCAAGTCAAAGCTTGGGATTTTTACCTTAGCTCAAATTTTGGAGGGTGTGATTTTTGGAAGGAAAGAGCTTTGAAGTATCATCCGAAACTTATTGAAATTAAATCAGCTGAAAATCCAAAGAAATTTTTAAATAAATACATTATAGATTTTTATAAATCTAATAACAGAGAAATAAAAATTCTTAGTGAAAATACTATTAAATATATTAATCAAGAACAAAATAATTTCTTTTTAGTGGTAAGTAAGTTATTTAATGGGTATCCGTGGCCAAGGAAAAAATATATTGGCGATTTTTCTATATTTGATTTTTGTCCTCGTTTTCTTGATTCAGGTGAGTTTCAGGTTTTTATTTATAATAATCGCAGTTTTCAGCTTTTTACTATTTTTCACGAAATGCTCCATTTTATATTTTATGATTTTGTGCAAAAAAACTTTCCCGAGACTAGAAAGATGGATACTGAACAAGGAAAGTTATGGGGTATGGCAGAAGTGTTTAATGCTGTAATCCAAGATACTGAAGATTTTATTTCTTTGCATGGAAAAATAAAAAATATCGGTTATCCAGATCATAAAGATTTGATTTTACAAGGTAGTCGTTTGTGGAAAAAGTATCCAAGTGTTTATAATTGGGTTAACGAGATGTTAAAATTATTTTAAATATTTTTCTTTATTTTTAATTAAGAATTCAGCGATAGAAATATAATTTTTATTCCATATATTCACTCGTTCTTCTTCAGGGTATTCTGTTAATGTTCTTGTTTCGTTTGCGAGTCTGATAATTCCGCTCCAGCCATTTTTCGGGTCAGGAATATTAATTTTATTTTCAAAATAAATAGGTACTTTGTACATATATTCTAAAGTAAAGCCGTTTGGTTCAGCAAAAACAGTTGCAACTTCCATATAGCCGCTTCTGTCTTTTTGGGTCTTAAGAATTTTCAATAATTTTTCAACTGGCAGATGTTTTTCTATAAAATTTGCGTATGGACCGGGAATGCCTAGTGCGTTTATAAACATACTGTGGTCTTCTCTGATCATAGGCATTTTAAATTCTTTAGCAGCTTGTATTGCTGTATATTTAGCTATTTCCAAGCTTGTGTCCGCTTGAATTTCGGGGAATTCTTTATTAATTTGGTTTATTAAAATTCCATATTTACTAAATGCGTTTTTAGCGGCAAGTAATTTTCCCGGATTTTTGATAATAAGGTTGATTGTTATTGACGTCATAATTAGAAAAGATTATTTTTTCTTATATAAATATAGCATTATGGTTGAATAAAAACAATAATTTTACTTTTTTATAAATTTGTTAAAAAGAATTTCTCTATTGTTTATAAATTTCTTCTTCCTGCCAGCGCGCTGGAGATAGTTGCTTCATCCATATATTCCAATTCGCTTCCACTGGGAAGGCCTCGGGCGAGGCGCGTGATTTTTACTCCCAAAGGAGATAAGACCCGGACCAAATAAAGCGCGGTGGTATCGCCTTCGGTGTTGGGATTGGTGGCAATTATTATTTCCTGGATCTTGGGATTATTTTTTTCTTTGTCGGGAGATGCGGTGGAGGCAGGGGAATTATTGCGTTTTGAAATTCTCGCGATCAATTGTTTGATTCGCAGATTTTCCGGCATAATATGCTTGTGAGGGCTGATCACTCCGCCCAAGACATGATAAAGCCCTTTGTATTGGCCGGATTTTTCGAGGATTATAATATCCAAAGCGCTTTCGATCACGCAGATCTTTGTTTTGTCTCTTTTGGGGTCGGCGCAGATCAGGCAGAGATTTTCTTCGGAAATATTGCCGCATTCGGCGCAGTGCTTTATTTTTTTCGTGAAATCGATCAAGGCATAAGCGATAGCGCTCGAATATTCCTTGGGCTGGCTGGCTAAGAAGAACACCAGCCGCTCGGCGAATTTCGGGCCGATCCCGGGAAGTTTTGACAATTGTTTGGATAATATTTCTATCGGTTTTGCAGGCATTGTTTTAATACGTAGTTAGGTCTTTGTAATCTTGAGAATTAATATAATCTTGATAAACGGAATCTTTTTGGCTAAGATTTTCGAATGAAGCCCTTTCGCTTCTGAAGTATAGCTTGATCGTGCCGATCGGGCCGTTTCTGTGCTTGGCGATTATGATATCGACAATATTCCGGTTTTCTTCGGTTTCATGCACGCGGCTTTCGCGATAGATCATCAGGACGACATCGGCATCTTGTTCGATCGTACCGCTTTCTCTAAGGTCTGAAAGGCGCGGTTTTTGCCCTTCCCGCGATTCTACGGCTCGGGATAACTGGGAAATGGCGATAATCGGAATATTTAATTCTTTGGCCAGCGATTTCAAAGAACGGGTGATTTCGCCCAATTCTTGCACGCGGTTGTCAGAGTAGTTCGATCTTTTCGTCCGATCGGATTGCATTAGCTGCAAGTAGTCGATGATTATCAATCCCAGATTTCCGGTTTCGTTTTGGAGCCGGCGCGCCATAGTGCGCATAGCCATTACGTTGGTTGATCCCGCGTCATCGATATAGATCGGGGCGCCGGACAAAGTATCCATGGCTTCGCTAATTCTTGAAAATTCATCGTTTTCTCCTTCACTGGATAGTCGGCCGCTCCGGAGGCGCCGTAAGTCAACTTTGGCTTCCGAGCAAAGCAATCTGTCGACTAATTGTTCTTTGCTCATTTCAAGCGAGAATATCCCCACGCCTTTTTTTTCTCTGATGCTGACATGGCGCGCTATATCCAAAGCAATAGAGGTTTTTCCCAAGCTGGGGCGGGCGGCGATGATAAGCAGGTCGGATTTTTGCAATCCGTTCAAGGCCATATCCAGATCCTGAAAACCGGTCGCGACTCCCCGGAATTTATCTTTGTTCTGGTGCAAGCGGTCGATCCGGTCAAAAGTTTCCTGCAAGATCGGTTTGACATGGAGAAAACTTTGGCTTAAATATTTTTGCGAGATTCCAAAGATCAATTTTTCGGCATCGTCGAGAAGCTTGTCGACTTCTTCCGATTCCTCGTATCCCAGAGTTAATATCTGTCCGGCGGTATTGATCAGGCGGCGGAGAGTCGCTTTTTTCTGGATGATCTTCGCGTAATAGACGACATTGGCGGCGGAAGGCACGGAATTGACGAGGCTCGCCAAATATCCGCTGCCGCCGATCTCTTCCAGCTGGTTTTTTTCTTCCAGCCTATTGGTCAAGCTTAGCATATCGATCGGTTCCTGGTGGGCATATAGTTCAACCATAGCGGAAAATATTTTAGCGTGGGTGTTTTTGTAAAAATCATCCGGGACGATCATATTTTCGATTTTGATGATCGCGTCTTTGTCCAGCATTAAAGATCCGAGTAGCGCTTGCTCGGCTTCCAGATTTTGAGGCGGAAGGCGATCGAAAGCCGCGAGGTCGGAAACAGGAATAATGTCTTTTTTGTTTTTATTGTCAAAAGCCATTTTTTTATTTAGTATACAAATTCTATCACTATTTTTATTCCGTGTAAATACATAAAAAGAGGTTTTTTATCCTCTTTTTATGCACGAGTTGATAACATTCTATTTATTCTTTACCTTGGTCTTCCCGTCCGTATCTTCCACTGCAAACCCTTCTTTTTCGATTTTTTCCCGCAATTGATCCGCCAGCGCCCAATTTTTTTCTTCTCGGGCTTTTTCACGCTGTTCGGCCAATTTTTTAATTTCCGGCGGGATCGTTATTTTTTTCTTTTTGATCTTATCCAAGCCCAGCCCGAAAATTTTATCCATAATTAAAAGCGATTGCTTTTTGGCCGAATCCGGATATTGGGATTTCATAAGTTCCCACATTATGGCTATAGCTTTCGGAGTGTTAATGTCGTCATTGATCGCTTCGGTAAATTGGCGGTCGAATTTCGCGCAGTTGATCTTGGAATCGTTTTTTTTGATTTTCATCCGGCCGACGGCGTCGTATAAATTGTTCAGGGCGGTTTGAGCCGCTTCCAGTGATTTCCAGGTAAAATTAAGATTGGTCCGGTAGTGCGCGGTCAGGCAGAGATAACGCATAGCCAAAGGCGAGAAGCCTTTTTTTATTACATCATCCAGCGTATAAAAATTTTTCAGGGATTTGCTCATCTTTTGCCCGTTGATCATCAGGAATCTCGTGTGGAACCAGTAATTCACGAAAGTTTTTCCGGTTGCGGTTTCGGTTTGGGCGATTTCGCATTCATGGTGGGGAAATTTATTGTCTTCGCCGCCGCTATGGATATCAAAAGATTCGCCCAAGTATTTCATGCTCATTGCCGAGCATTCGATATGCCAGCCGGGAAATCCTTTGCCCCACGGCGAATCCCATTCCATTTCTCGTTTAGAATCAGCGGGACTGAATTTCCAAAGCGCGAAATCAGCCGGATTTTTCTTCTCCGGATTAACTTCAATTCTCGCTCCGGCTTTTAACTTTTCCAAAGTATTGCCGGATAATTTTCCGTAGGCGGGAAATTTGGAAATATCGAAATAAACTCCGTCGGTTATGACATATGTCGCGCCTTTGGCTTCCAATTTTTTGATCAGATCGATCATTTCGGGAATATGATCGGTGGCTTTGCAGATTACGTTGGGTTTCAGCAAATTCAAATCATTGCGATGTTTTAAAAAAATATCAGTGTAGTATTTGGCGACTTCCCAAACAGTTTTTCCTTCGCGGCGCGCGCCTTTTTCCAGTTTGTCCTCGCCGGTATCGCCATCGGAGGTCAGGTGGCCCACATCGGTGATATTCATTACCTGGCGCACTTTGTAGTCATTGAATTCCAGAGTGCGGCGCAATAGATCGGCAGTAGTATATGTCCAAGCGTGGCCGATATGGTCATAATCATAAACCGTCGGTCCACAAGTATAAAGACCCACTTCCGGAGGGTTAATGGGTTTAAATTCTTCTTTTTTTCTGGTCAACGAGTTGTATAGTTGCAGCATAATTTTAAATTTTATTACATCCATTTTTTATTTTTGTAATAAGCCAGCAGAAGAGCGCCCGCCAAAAACATTACCAGCAGTATTATGGAAAAGCCAAAAGGATCTTCGGTAAGGGGAAGTCCGCCGATATTCATTCCCCATATATTTACGATCAAAGCCATTGGCGCCAGTATCACGGAAACAACGGTAAGAACTTTCATTGTTTCATTGAGCTGGTAAGACAAAAGGCTTTCGTTTGTTACCTCGATAGATTCTATCATTTCTTTGTGGTTTTCTATCGTATTCCAAATTTTGATATTTGATCCGATAACTTCTTGGGCGTGCCTTTCGATCTTTGCAGTGTTTTTTATTCCGCAAAAACGATAAGCTTTTCGCATTAATGATTCCAAAATCGCGTGCTGAGGCTTGATAATTCTTCGAAAATTTATAATATCGCGTTTTACAATGGCAATCTCTCTTAGCATTTCTTTTTCTTTGCCTTTAAATACATTTTCTTCGATCGCATAAATATTATCGGCAATATGATTAAGCATAGGCATTTGAGCATCAATCAAAGAATCAAGCAGATGATATAAAAGATGAATATGTCCTTTGCCCAGATAAGCGCTTTTGTCTTTCAAGCAATTATTGCAAATACGAAAAAAATTATTATGTTCGGAGAGATTTCCGTCGTGAGAAGTGATCAATGTGTCGTTTGTAATTACTATATCAAGTTCTGTCGAACGGCTCTGGCGGCTTTCGGAACTATAAAGTGGAAAATGAAGGATTATAAAAAGATAGCTTTTGTACTCTTCGATCTCGGATCTTTTGATGGGGGGTACTAAACGCTCAAGAACACTGTCTCTAATTACGAATTCTTTTTTTAATTGTTTGATATCTTCGGCGGTTGGGTGGTCGATATCGATCCAATTAAATCCTTTGGCGGTAAGTTTTTTGAGCATAAAAAAGTTGTTTAACTGATTGCTTGTATTATATTACAAAAATCAAACCTTGACAAATGGGTAAAAATTGGTATAATTCAATGTTACTTTTTTAAAGGGAAGCTCTTGAATTTTTTTAAAAACTATGTTAAATTGGATTAGCAGTTTAGAGATTAATAAATTATTAGGGAATTTTGTTAAAGTCGTTATTTTGTCATTGCGAGGAGTGAAATGACGAAGCAATCTATAGCCGAAAAATGAGATTGCCGCGCCCTGAGTACAGGGCTCGCAATGACAAGTGGCAGCGAGGCTTAATAAAAAAATTATGTTTTCAACTAAAAAAGAAGATGATGGGGTAAAATCAGGCGCGACAAGCGACGAACAGGATGAAAAAGGCGGAAACGAACTAGAGCTATTGAAAAAACAGCTGGAAGAAGAAAAGAAAAAATCAGCCGAATATCATGACCACTGGAAGCGAGCAATGGCGGATTTTCAAAATTATAAAAAAAGGCAAAGCGAATTATTCGGGGAATTGGTGGGCGCGGCCAATCAGGAATTGATTTTGGCGTTGCTTCCGATTTTTGATACTTTTACTTTGGCAGTGAAGCACATTCCGGAAGACTTGAAAGATAAAGAATGGACAAAAGGCGTGACCCAGCTAAAAGAACAATTGGCGAGTTTGTTGAAAAGCAAAGGGTTGGAAGAAATTAAATCAATCGGCGAGAAATTCGATCCGGAATTTCACGAAGCGGTAGAGATAGTGGAAAGTAAAAAACAGGAAGGCGAGATTTTGGAAGAAGTTCAGAAAGGATATAAGCTGAACGGAATGGTGATCAGGACGGCGAAAGTGAAAGTGGCAAAAAAATAAATATATTTTTTGCCATTCCGAATTTGCCAGCAGGCAAAGAGGAATTCCCCAAACATGATTATGCGATAAGTAGTTTATTTTGTAAGTATTCGTCGTCTCTAAGGGATTTCTCCTTATAGTCGAAATGACAGAAATAAAAAAAGAGGAACCGAAGTTCCTATTACGCAAGTTTGATATCTTTTATCGCGCAAGCAATTTTGATAATTATCGCGCAAGCAGTAATTATCAAAGCAACCGGCGTTAGTATAAAAACAATTGCATGCCAAACTAGATTGCCAACAGTTGTTTCCTTAAGATGTGGTTTTGGATCATAGCCGAAGTTACTGCCAAGTTCCATGAAATCCCGCCATAAAAAGATATTTATAGCTGCTAAAAGGTTTCTTGCCCACTTAAGTATTGTTTTAATGTTCGTTTACTTCACCTCCTCTTGAAATTTTATTGAATCAATAGTATAATAAAATACACAAGAAGTCAACATAAAAGAATAATTAAAAATAATAAATTCAAAATTTAAAAACAATTTCAAGTGATAAATGCTTAATTCTAAAACTTTTAACATTTAAAATTTGATATTTAAGATTGTTTTTGGATTTAAAATTAGTAATTTATAATTTTCAAATACATGTCAAAAATCATAGGAATCGATCTGGGAACTTCAAACTCGGCTGCGGCGGTAATGGAAGCGGGAAAACCGACTATTATTCCTTCGGCTGAAGGAACTTCTGTGGGCGGAAAAGCTTTTCCGTCGGTGGTGGCTTTTACCAAGACCGGCGAGCTTTTGGTGGGCGAACCGGCGCGCCGCCAGGCGGTAACCAATCCGGAAGGAACAGTAATGGCCGCCAAAAGAAAAATGGGCACGGATTTTAAATATAAAATATTCGGCAAAGAATATACGCCTGAGCAGATCTCCGCTTTTATTTTGCAGAAGATCAAGAAAGACGCGGAGGCTTATCTCGGACAGAGAGTGGAAAAAGCGGTGATCACGGTGCCGGCGTATTTCAATGATTCTCAGCGCCAAGCAACTAAGGATGCAGGCGCGATCGCGGGATTGGAAGTGGTGCGTATTATAAATGAACCGACGGCCGCGGCTTTGGCTTATGGATTGGATAAAGTCGGCAAAGATCAGAAAATTTTGGTTTTTGATCTCGGCGGTGGAACGCTTGATGTGACGATCATGGATTTTGGCGAAGGAGTTTTTGAAGTGGAATCCACTTCCGGCGATACCCAGCTGGGCGGGACCGATATGGACAAAGCTTTGATCGATTTTATAGTTGAAGAATTTAAAAAAGACAATGGCATTGATCTGTCTGCTGATAAAATGGCGATGCAAAGGATCAGAGAAGCGGCGGAGAAAGCCAAAATTGAATTGAGCACGACGCTCGAAACCGATCTTAATCTGCCGTTTGTTACGGCGAATGAAGCCGGGCCGAAACATTTAGCTTTGAAACTTACCCGAGCCAAGCTCGAATCTCTTATCAAGCCGATCATCGATAGAATGCGCCATCCGGTGGAGCAGGCGCTTAGCGACGCGAAATTGACCCCTCAGCAAATCGATAAAGTGATTTTGGTCGGCGGGCCGACCCGAATGCCGATCGTGCAGAAATTCGTGGAAGATTATGCCGGAAAAAAGATCGAGCGGGGCGTGGATCCGATGGAATGCGTGGCGGTTGGAGCTTCGATCCAAGGCGCTGTGCTGGGCGGAGAAGCGAAGGAAGTTTTACTTTTGGATGTTACTCCGCTTACTCTTGGCATTGAGACGATGGGCACGGTCGCTACTCCTTTGATCAATCGCAATACCACTATTCCGACTTCAAAGTCGCAAGTATTTTCCACCGCGGCTGACAATCAGACTTCGGTAGAAATCCATGTTTTGCAAGGCGAGAGGCCGATGGCTTCTGATAATAAATCATTAGGCAGATTTATTTTGGACGGGATCCCTCCGGCAGCGCGCGGCATTCCGCAAGTCGAAGTGATTTTTGACATTGATGCTAATGGAATTTTGACGGTTACCGCGAAAGATAAAACTACAAGTAAAAGCCAAAATATTACCATTCAAGATTCTTCAAAACTTAGCAAGGAAGATATTGAGAAGATGAAAGCGGAAGCGGAAAAATTCTCCGCCGCCGATCGGCAAAGAAAAGAATTGGTGGAAGTCCGGAATATTGCGGATAATTTGATGTATACTGCTGGAAAATCCATTAAAGACGCGGGCGCAAAAGCGCCGGAAGCGATGAAAAAAGAAGTGGAAGAAAAAATTGCCGCTTTGAAAAAAATAAAAGACGGCGACGATTCTGCCGCGATCAAAAAGGCTACTGATGAATTATCCCAGTCGCTGCAAAAAATAGGCGCGGAATTGTATAAAGCCCAGCCGCAAGGTCCAAGCGCGGGAGAAGCGCCTAAAGGAAAAGCGGATGATAAATCCAAGGAAGGCCCCGTAGAGGGGGAATTTCAAGAAAAAGATAAGAAGAAATAGGAGATGAATATTAAAAAACTCGCCGAGAAATTCGGCGGTTTTTTTTAATTTAGAAGATTCTGATTTAAATTTTTATTCAATGTTGTTTTAGAGTCCTAAGATTCTTGCGTTTTCGTTGAATGAATCTATCCAGTGGTTCGCAATAGCGATTTTAATCAGAGCGGCCAAAGCCAAAAGCATTATAAGCGCGAACATTCTTATGCCGATTTTTATATAATCTATTTGTCCGTCGTTTGCCGGATCATTCCAACGTTTTTTGTCGCTCATAGTAAAAAATAAATTATAAAATACGAATCAAAATAATTGTAATAACCTTTTTAATTATACACGATTTTTCTTGACAAAACAAGTTTTTTGAGTATAATATGAGTTAGGAATACTTGGTACATTTAAAATAAGAGAAAGAGAAAAGTTAAATGGAGGAACAGTATGGAAATAAAAGTAATAAATAAAGAAAAATTTTATTGTGGGTGTGGTGTAGAAATCGGAGCTTCTCAAACAGCATGCGGAGCATGCCAAAGAGAATATAATGAAATACAACCTTGTCTTGTAGGACACGGTTTGCCAGACTTTTTTGAGGCAGGGGTGAATATCCGTTTTTAACGGAAAGTAAAACCAAGTATTCTAGGACGGGAATTAAGTTAATAATTAATAAAGATTGTAAATTAAATTCCCTTCCTTCCTAATTTCGGGGTTAGTATAATTTTAGACACTTCAAGGTCTTTTTTATTTTGTGTAAGCAGTGTATAATAGATTTATTAGATTTTTTATTATGGCTCGAGATTATTATGAAATTTTAGGAGTTGGCAAAGGCGCGTCGGATGAAGAGATCAAACGCGCTTATCGGCGTTTGGCGCAAAAACATCATCCGGATAAGCCCGGCGGGGAAGAAAAAAAATTCAAAGAAATAAACGAAGCTTATCAAGTGCTTTCCGACAAGCAAAAAAGAGGCCAGTATGATCAATATGGCCAGACATTTGAACAAGCTCAAGCTCAAGGCGGAGGCGGATTTGGCGGGGCTCAAGGTTTCGGGGGCTTTGAAGATATATTTCGCGGCGCTGGCGGCGAAGGAATAAATTTTGAATTCGGCGGGGAAGGGTTCGGCGATATTTTTTCCGATATATTCGGCGGCGGCAGGAGCCGGGGCGGGCGAGGCGGAAGAAGGGCAAAGAAGGGCGAAGACGTCGCGATTGATATCGAATTGACCCTTGAAGAAGTTTTTAGCGGGATTGAAAGGGAAATAAATTTATATAAAAGAGCGGTTTGCGCATCGTGCAAAGGAAGCGGCGCCGAAGCCGGATCAAAAATCGTGGAGTGCCAAAAATGCAAAGGAACAGGCGAGATCCGCCAGACACGCCGGACAATTTTGGGAAGCTTTGCCCAGGTTTCAACCTGTCCGGATTGCGGAGGGGAAGGAAAGACGGTGGAGAAAAAATGCAAAGCTTGCGGCGGCGACGGCAGAGTTCGGGAGAGCGTGCCGATAAAGTTAAAGATACCCAAAGGCGTGGAAGACGGAATGACTTTGACTTTGCGAGGAGCCGGCGAGGCCGGACCAAAAGGCGGAGTGAGCGGGGATCTGTATATCAATATTCATATTAAGCCGCATAAAAACTTTAATCGTCAGAACGCCGATATTATTTATGAAGCGGAAATTAATTTTTCAGAAGCTAGCCTTGGCGCAAAAATTGATGTGCCGACGATCGAAGGAACTGCGGTTTTGACCGTGCCGGCCGGCATTGAATCGGGAAAAGTTATCCGGATGACGGGCAAAGGAATGCCGCGCATGGATAGCTATGGCCGCGGCGATCAATATGTGAAAATTAAAATTAAAACGCCGAAATCTTTGACCAAAAAGCAAAGGGAATTATTGGAAGAATTAGGGAAGGAAGGACTTTAACGAATAATTTTCAATTCACAATTTTAAATTTTCAATGAATTTTCAATTCTTTAATTTTCAAACAAAAACCGGCGCTTTGCCGGTTTTTAATATATAGCGTTATAAGTTTTTAATTACAAGTTATGCGTTATTTTAGTGGGTCGGGTGGGAATCGAACCCACGACCATCAGCTTAAAAGGCTGTTGCTCTACCGACTGAGCTACCGACCCAAAATAAAAACTACTTTGGAACTATTTTCATATTATACGCATTTTGAGAAAAAAAGCAAGAGCAAGAGTTGACAAAATTCCATTTTTATAGTAGCTTGAGTTTACGAAATCATAGGAGGCAAAAAAGTGAAAGAAAAAGATAATTTTAATCCCTCGATAGAAAAATCGAATAAGTTTTTTAATAAAGCTTCGCAGGAATCGCTGCATTTGATTATCTTGCGGTGTTTGGCGAGTAAAAAATGGTATTCGCATCGTAAGAAAATTTGGTCAAAGGAAGAGATTGTAAAATCAATAAACGGATATGCGGTCGGCATTGAGACGGATAAAAGCATTAAAATCGAAGAAGTTATCCGTTGGCTTGTTAAGGAAGATTGGGTGGAAGAAGTTATTGCGGAAATCGGCACGGATACCGGTCAATTGTATAAGTATAGGATCACTGATTCGGGCAATGATCTAATGATCTTCCTGATAAGCATATCAAAAAACAAACGTAAATTTTAGGCGCATAGACGCCTTTTTTTATTGACATTTTAGAGATTTTCATTTAAGGTTAATATTAACAAGGAGGCGGATTAGAGTATAATCTGTTTATTTTTTGCTCTTTGAAAAAACAGAGAATAAAAGGAAAAGGTGATTGAAAATGGAAAAAGAAATTAATGGAAAAGGTGGTTGAAATGGGAGAATTTAGAGAAGTAAAAAAAGGAAAACTTATAATAGAAGGAAAGACAAAAAGAGTCTTTGAATGTGCAGGCAACGAACTTCCGCATATCGGTCAAATTGCGGTAGCGATTCAGTTTAAGTCCGATATTACCGCTCATGACGGCGAAACGCGGGAAACGATACCGGGAAAGGAAATAATAGACTGCAGAACAAATGACAACTTTTTCCGTCTGCTGAATGTATGGGGAATACCTACGCATTATATGGGCAAGGTGGGCGATGCCGAATTTTTGGCAAGGCGATTGGCTCAAAAGGCGCCATTTGAAGTCGTCACCAGACGAGTTGGTACGGGCTCTATTTTGGAAAGAAATCCAAATATCAAGGAAGGCCATCATTTCAAGGATCTTTACACAGAATTCTTTTACAAAGACGATTTCTTCCACGATCCAATGATTGACCCAAATTTCATAAGGGTAAAAGACAAAAAAGGGCATTTTGCGGCAATGCGGAATATTAACGAGCGAGCCTTTCTGGTTGCCGAACAAGTGCTTCATGAACTTGACTATCAGCTGATTGACTGGAAGCAAGAATATGGCTGGCCCGTGGAATTGAAATCTCAAATAATCAAGAATATTTCCACATCGTCTTTTGCGGCAGAAGACCTGATAATGATTGATGAGATAACTGCGGGAAATATAAGAATCTGGCCGATAAAAGCAAAGAAGTTTGATCTTTCAAAAGATAATCTGATGGATCAGCTTGATCCAAAAGGAAATCTTGATAAGCAGCGTTTCCGGGATGGCGAAGATCTTGTTACGGTAAAAAATGCTTTTGAAGCCCTTGCCGCATTGACGGATCAATTCTGTAAATTCTATCCTGAAACAAACACGATAGATAACAGCACGACAATATAAAATTTCAAAGGCATCTGATCCAAATTTTTTGGTAAATTAAACTCACCATAAATTGCGGATCAATGCCTCTTTTTTTTATTTCACTTTTGAGATATACTTAAGTTATATGTATAAACATCAAATCCACGATCTAATTGCTAAAGCTTTGAAAGACATGGGCATTGCCGAAATGCTCAATTTTAACGTATCTTATCCGCCTGATTCGAAATTAGGCGATTATACGAGCAATGTCGCTTTGGTCGCGGCGAAAATTTTGAAAAAACCGCCGATGGAGATTGCAAATGCCATCAAGCTGAAAGTCGTCCTTCGACAAGCTCAGGATGACAAACTAGGAAAAGGGATTATTGAGAAAATTGAAGCTGTACAGCCGGGTTTTATGAATTTTTATTTGAAGCCGGAAATCGCCGAGAAAAACTTGAATGTGATTTTAAAACAAAAAGATAAATATGGAAGCGCAAAAATAGGCAAAGGAAAAGTCGTTGTGATAGATTATTCACAGCCCAATATTGCCAAAAGAATGCACGTGGGCCACTTGCGGTCAACGATCATCGGACAGGCGATCTATAATATTTATGCACTGGAAGGATACAAAGTCAAAGGCGTTAATCATATCGGCGATTGGGGCACGCATTTCGGAAAGCTTATCTATGCGTATAAAAATTTTGCGGATAAAAAAGCGTTAAAGGAAAATTTTGCCAAAGAAATGAACCGGCTTTACGTGGATTTTAACGCGCGGGCGAAAGAAGACGAGGAATTAAACGATTACGCGAGAGCGGAAACCAAGAAATTCCAGGAAGGAGACAGAGAAAGCGTGAAGATCTGGAAATATTTTGTCCGCGAAAGCTTGAAAGAGTTCAATAAGATCTATAAAATTCTTGGCGTAAAAATTGATCATACTCTGGGCGAAAGTTTTTATCAGCCAATGCTCAATGACATTATTTCCGAAGCTTTGGAAAAAAGAAATATCGCGATTCACTCGCAAGGCGCGGTGATCATTCCGCTGGATAAGTACAATCTGCCGCCGCTTATGATCCGGAAAACCGATGGCGCCACGCTTTACGGGACGACAGATCTGGCGGCAATGAAATATCGGGTGGAAAAATGGAAAGCGGAAAAGATCATTTATGTCGTCGCGAACGAACAAGCCGGACATTTCCAGCAGCTTTTAAAAGCAGGGGAACTTATGGGCTATATAAAACCGGGGATGGCGGAACACGTGAAATTTGGCATGGTGCTGGGCGCCGATGGAAAGAAATTTTCCACTCGCGAGGGAAAAGTGATCCTTTTGGAAGAAGTGCTTGGCGAGGCGATCGGCCGCGCCAGGAAGATCGTGGAAGAAAAAAATCCGAAATTGCCTGACGCGGAAAAGAAAAAAATTGCCAAAGCGGTCGGGATCGGCGCGATAAAATACAATGACCTGTCGCAGAATCGCCTGACTGACATTAGTTTTAACTGGGATAAAATGCTTGATTTGCGGGGAAATTCGGCGCCGTATTTGCAGTACACTTACGCGCGCATAAAAAGCATTTTGAGAAAAGCGAAAACAGCCAAAACTTTTAAATTCAAGCCGGAGTTATTAAAAGATACTCGCGAGTCGGCAGTGTTGCGGCAATTGGCTATTTTTGATGAAATCATTGAGCGGGCGGGCGAGGAACGTATGCCGAACATCTTAGCCGATTATATCTATAAACTGGCGAATAATTTTAACGCGTTTTATGAAAATGTCCAGGTGTTGACTGTTGAGAAAGACCTGCGCGCGGCGCGGCTTGGGTTGGTTTCGGGCGCGGCGATCGTGATAAAAAACGGATTGAAATTGCTCGGGATCGAGACGCTAGAGAGAATGTAAAAAAATTGGAATAAAAATCATATTGGCAAGCGGCGAGATGATATCGAGCCGCTTTTTAATGGTTTATTTTTTTTAAATCTATGGCTTTGCAATAATATATAGTGGGGTTGATTTTTTATGAACTTTTTATTATAATATATTCAGAGGTGAATCAAGTGTTAATAATAAGTATGTTTGTTCCGGCGGAACAAGCCGTCACAGGTGTGCCTTGTGACAGCGATAAATGCCACGGAGGGATAATAATCAAGAACCCTTCAGGCGTAAAAGGAGCGCCGTTTCAATGCAATAAATGTATAAAAGAGTTTTCTGAGGAAAAATTCCGCATATTGCGTGAAAAACACGAAGTGTCAAAAGGCCCTCCATAAAAACCGTGCTTGCTACTGTGCGCCAAACAGTAGCTTTTTTTCTTGATTTTTTAGAGGGAAAAAGGTAGGATTAAATTAAAGTTAAGATTAGAGTTTTTATTATGATACGAGAAAAATCAGCCGGGGCGATAATTTTCCGCCGAGCCGGCCCGCCTAAAAACGGCGAGGCCCGCTTCGACTCGAGCGAATCGACTCGAGCAAGAAAAAAAATCAGATACTTGCTTCTTCATTACGAATCCGGGCACTGGGATTTTCCCCGAGGCCATATTGAACGCGGAGAAACGGAGCAGGAAACCGCGCGGCGCGAGATCCGGGAAGAAACGGGAATTAAAAAAATAAATTTTATTCCCGAGTTTCGATTTGCCATTTCCTGGTTCTATCGGAAAAAAGTCGGCAAAAAAACACTGATGAGCAATAAAACCGCGGTGCTTTTTTTGGCGGAAACCAAAGTGCATCAGGTTAAAATTTCCGACGAACATATCGGATACAAATGGCTGGATTTTAACAAAGCTATCAGCGAGCTCACTTTTCTTAAGTCGCAAAAAATACTGCAAAAAGCGAACGAATTTTTAGAAGAAAAAACCATATAAGGGGTTTGACCCCGTTAGAATTTTTTAAATTACTCTCATCATTAAATCTGGTTGTAAGGCGAAGCCGCTTCGCTTGACGATCTAGATTTTTGAAAGTTCTGGTTTAAATTTCTAACGGGGTTGACAAATTATAAATTTTGTGTATAATGAAGTAAAATCAAGGAGAATTAATAAAATATTAATTTTTATAAAATTATGTTTGGAGAAGGACCAGGAAACAGGGAGGACTTTATCAAAGCCGAGGCGGAAATTAAAACCGGTAGTCTTGGAAATGAAGGCGCGATGGCTTTGGCTAAAGAAAAAAGGCAAGCGGTTGAAGACTGGAAGACTTTGTGCGATAATGCTACCGAACTGGCAAAGTATTTTGTTGAATCTAAAAAAGAAAAAGCGGAAAATACTTAAAATGTTTTTTATGTCTCAAGTGCTTGATGAGTTTCAAAAAATAATTACGGAGTCGAATATTCCGGTGCAGGACCAAAATGATATTTTGGTTGTTTTGCCGACTTTGCCCGAAGAAGCGATTGGCGTATTGAACAGGATCTTTTTTGGCAATCCGAAAATGGTCGTGGAATTCAATAAAAGCTTTAAATCAAAAGTGCGCGCCCTGACCAATCAGGATGATAAGGAGTGGGAAGATATTTTACAAAAAGAGCGCGAACAGCTTGATGGCGTTGCTTCGGAAGAAGGCGCAGAGGAAGAGGAAGAAGGAAACGGCGGTAATAAAGAGGAAAACGACTAGAGCCGGACTTAATATCTTTGATTTTTTGCGTTGCAGCCAAAGGGCTGTTTTTTCTTTGCCAAAAAGTAAAAGATTTGCTAGAATGAATTATAAGAAATGACGAATTTTGGCTGTTTTTAGATTTTTATATCTTATAGATTTATACTTAATAATACCTAATACTATGCATATGGAACGAATTTTAACCATAGATACTCCAAAAAATATTGGTCAAAAAGTGATGCTTGCCGGCTGGGTGAATGTCAGGCGGGATCACGGCAAAATAATTTTTATCGATCTTCGTGATCGCACCGGAATTATCCAGGTGGTTTTTGTGCCGAATAAGAAAAATCCGGAATTTCAAAAGCTCGCTGAAACCTTGCGAGCCGAATACGTGGTACAGATCACAGGCACAATCAATGAACGGCCGAAAAATATGATCAATGAAAAAATTCCGACCGGGAAAGTGGAAATGCTGGCGGAAGAGTTAGTAGTATTGAACTCCGCGCAGCCTTTGCCTATTGATCTTGGCGCGGAGAAACTTGATATGGGACTTGAAACACTTTTGGATATGAGGCCTTTAACCCTTAAGCACGCCAGAGTGCGGGCGATTTTTAAAGTACAGGCCGAGATTATAAAAACTTTCCATGATTTTTTTTCAAAAAATGGATTTACGGAAATTCAGGCGCCAAAAATAGTGGCGGAAGCAACCGAAGGCGGAAGCGAGGTTTTTCCGATCGAATATTTTGAAAGCAAGGCGTATTTGGCGCAAAGCCCGCAATTTTATAAGCAGATCATGGTGGGGGTATTTGAGCGCGTTTTTACGATTGGCAATGTTTATCGGGCCGAGCCGCACGATACCACGAGGCATTTGAACGAATACACTAGTTTGGATATTGAAATGGGTTTTATTAAAGATCATACGGATTTGATGAAAATTGAAACTGAATGGCTTAAGTTTTTATTTGCGCATCTGAGCGCTAATTGCCGAAGTGAATTTGAGACGCTTGGAGTGGCATTGCCTAAAGCAATAGGCGATATTCTCGCGATTACTTTTCCGGAAGCTAAAAAAATCGCCAGAAAAATTTCCGGTAAAAAAACCGACGATCTTGACTTGGAACCGGAAGAAGAGCGCATACTTTCGGAATATGCCGAGAAAGAATTCGGTTCGGAGTTTTTGTTTGTCACTCATTATCCGACCAAGAAGAGGCCGTGGTACACGATGCCGGACGAGAAAGACGCGGCTTACACCAAGAGCTTTGATTTGCTGTTTCGCGGCGCGGAGATCACTACCGGCGGTCAGCGCATCAATAATTACGATCAATTGGTGCAAAGCATAAAAAGCCGGGGAATTGATCCGGATAATTTTAAGTTCTATCTGATGGCTTTTCAATACGGCATGCCGCCGGAAGGCGGATTAGCGCTTGGCTTGGAGCGCTTAACCGCGAAACTTCTTGGACTGGCGAATGTGAAAGAAGCGACTCTTTTTCCGCGCGATATGAAGCGGATCGATTTGTTATTACATAAAGAAAAGATTATCAAGGAAGAAAAAAAATAATTTCATAATCATTAAAAAATTTTAAAATATGTTTGCACGAAAAATATCGCCAGCTCGAATATATTTACTTCTGATGATCATTCTAAGCATTAGCGCCGTACTGGGATTTATTTTGGCTTTTGAAAAGAAAGGGAAAAGTAATTTGCCGGTTGCGGTAAACCCCGCAGTTGATTCAAAAATAAAATCAGTTAATTCGCCGTGCAGCCAGAAAGCTAAAGTTAGCGATATTTGTTCGGCAATAGGATTTGAGTTTGATTCGATTGAAGGAAAATGTGTTGTTGTAAATGGCGCCGGATGCATAGATAAACTTCCTTTTGGCAGTTTGGAAGAATGCCGGAATACTTGCGAAGCCAATGCGATGCCGGGAAACGAATTGAAGTTTAAAACAATAATAAAGGGCTTAAACGGCAATCCAACAGGGCAAGGCAATTATGTGATAAAAAGCAAATCCGAATGGATGCCGATTTTGCAAAAAACCAACGCGGAATTACCGGCGCCGATAGATTTTGATAAAGATATGATCATTGCCGTATTCCAGGGCGGAAAATCCACCGGCGGATATGGCACAGAAATCAATATGATCGCGGAAAAAGGAAATACAATTGAAGTTTCAGTGCTTGAAAATTCTCCCGGGCGCGGATGCGCGGTAACCCAAGCGCTTACAAGCCCGTTTCATATTGTTAAGGTTCAAAAATCGGATAAAGAGGCTATATTTAATGTGGAAAAAGTGATAAACGATTGTAGATAAAAAGTGTCATGCTGAATTTATTTCAGCATCTAAAATTTTTTAAAGATTCTGAAACAAGTTCAGAATGACAGTTAATTAGAACAAGGAGAAATAAACTTATGGCTATTTTAAAAAACCTCGAAAAATTATTGAAAAATGCGAAAGTAAAATACGAGCTTATAAAGCATAAGACGGTTTACACGGCTTTGGATAAGGCTAATACGCTAAAGATCAAACCAAAGGAAGTGGCGAAAACCGTGGCGTTGAAATTAGGTGCAGGTAAATTCGCGCAATATGTGATCGCTTCGATTCCGGCGGATAAGAATTTTGACAAGGAAAAATTCAAGAAGTTGTATAATGATTGGCTGAAGAAAACAGCTAAAACGGAAAAGAAAGTTTTTAAAGCGGTTAAAGAAATTGATTTTGCAGCTGAGGCGATAATCAAAAAAAATATAATTAAAATTAAAAAAGGCGGGACAGTTCCGCCTTTCGGAAGCTTGTTTAAATTGCCGGCATTTATCGATAGATCATTATTGAAAGTAAAAAAATTGGTGATTAACGCGGGCGGATTTGAAGAGTCGATTAGAATAGCTGGTAGCCAGATTGAAAAGATTGAGAATATGATCAAAGGTAGTTTTTCAAAGACAAAAAAATGATTTACGATGTACGATTTAAGATTTACGAATGGGTTTGAATTTATTCTTAAATCATAAATCTTTAATCTTAAATCTCTGCAATATGCCATTTACAGTAAAACTTGAACAATTTGAAGGCCCGTTGGATTTGCTTCTGGAATTGATCCAAAAGGAAAAATTGGAAATTACATTGATATCGCTGGCAAAAGTTACCAATAGTTATCTCGGGCATCTTAAAGGGAATTTGGATATTTCGTCCGATAATCTTTCAGATTTTTTGGTTGTGGCCGCGAGATTGATTTTGATCAAATCAAAAGCGTTGTTGCCGATATTGGAATTGACGCCGGAAGAAGAGGATTCTATTGCGGATCTTGAAGCGAGACTGGCTTTATATAAAAAATTCAAGGAAGTCTCACAATTGCTTGGCTTGGAATTTGACAAACGCCAATTTTCTTTTAGCCGCAAGGGTTTCGAAGGAGTGAAACAGGGTTTTTTCCCTCCGCCGGATATTGATGCGGCAATACTCGAAAAAACAATGAGCCGGATTTTGGCGGAAATGCCCAAAGCGGAAAAGCTGGTTGAAGAACGGGTAAAGGAAGTAATTACTCTTGAACAAAAGATAATTGAATTAAAGTCGTCTTTGCAGCAGAGGATCGAAATGAGTTTCAAAACGCTTACCGCAAGCGCGAAAAACAAAACAGAGATTATCGTGACCTTTTTGGCGATTTTGGAGCTTTTTAAGGCGAAAATAATTAATGTTGAACAGAAAGAAATATTTGGAGAGATAATGATCAGCAAGAAAGAAATTGCGGTATAGTTAAACATAGTAATGCATTAAGTATAATAAATTAGGAGTTATTTTTATGGAAAATGAAAAAATAAAATCAATTATTGAAAGCATTTTGTTTGTTTCCGGAGAGCCGATTAAGATAAAAAAAATCGCCGCTATCGCCAAGCTCGGCAGCGGAGAAATAAAAAAAGGAATTGAGAGCTTGAAACAAGATCTTGCTTCAAGCCATCGCGGCATTAGAATTATTGAAAAAGACGAGGAAGTCCAGCTGGCGACTAATTCAGAAAATGCGGAATATATCAATGATTTCTTGAAAAATGAACTGGAGCAAGGATTGACTCGGGCGTCGCTTGAAACTTTGGCGATAGTCGCTTATCGCGGACCTTTGAGCCGAATGGAAGTGGAGCAGATCAGGGGGGTAAACTGCACTTTTACTTTGAGGTATTTATTGCTTAGGGGGTTAATTGACAGGATTGAGAATCCCAATGATTCAAGAAGCTGGCATTATAAGATAAGCTTTGATTTTTTAAAGAAACTGAATTTCGCTCGCATAGAGGAATTGCCCCGATACGAAGAATTAAAAAAAGAAATTGAAAAAGCATAATCAATATGAAAAATAAAATCGCTGTTTTAGTGAGCGTGCCATTGGTTTTTTTCGGGATATCGTTCGAAATCATTTCCCGTCCGGTTTTATCCGTAAAACCGGAAAATATTGAAATTGATCAAGCTGCGCCAAAATGGCCGGAAACCGGGAAAAATACATTTTTTTTGCGTCAAAATTATGTTTTGCCGTTTGAGAAAATTTTAGTGCCGGTTAGAAAAGAGGGGAAAAATGATATTTTAATTAATGCCAAATCGGTTTTGGCGGTTGATGATTTTAGCGGCCAGACGCTTTATGAAAAAGACGCGGAGCAAAAAGTTAAGATCGCCAGCCTTACCAAGCTTGCGACGGCCAGCGCTATGCTGGATTTTATTAAAACCGAGAATTCTAATTTGATAATTAAGGCAGGGAATTATAATTTTAGTGAGATCGTGGAGATAAGCAAAACAGCGCTTGGGGCTGAAGGAGACAGCGGTTATTTATTAATTGGCGAAAAAATAAAAGTCGGCGATCTTTTAAAAATAATGCTTATCGCTTCAAGCAATGGCGCCGCCCGCGCGATCGCGGAAGATATTACGAAAAAAAATAATTCAAAAGAGCAAGGAATCCGTTACTTCGTCGGATTAATGAATAATTTCGCGGAAAAAGAGGGATTGACCGGCACTCATTTTACCAATCCTGATGGCGTTGATGAAAGAGATAATTATTCTACGGCGAAAGATGTCGTGACGTTATCAAGAGGCCTTCTCAATGACTATCCGGAAATTTTTAGCATAACCATAATTGATAAGATAAATATAAGATCAGCTGACGGCAAGAACGATCATTTTATAAAAAATACCAATAAACTTTTGGGGAATTTGCCCGGAATAATCGGCGGAAAAACAGGATATACGGATGAGGCGGGAGAGAGCTTGCTTTTGGTAGTCGAAGATTCAACGCGTCAGCATCGAATAGTGGCTGTGGTGATCGGCGCTAATGGCAGATTCTCGGAAATGGAAAAATTGGTAAAATGGATCTGGGATTCTTATGAATGGAAATAAAAATAATTAAAAATTGAAAATTAAACTTATGTTTTATTCGCGAGAAATAATCGGAGTTTTAATCGTTTTTATAATTGCGTTTATTGCCGCTTGGGCGATCACGCCGGCATTTATCAGGTTTTTAATTCGCCATAAATTAGGCAAAAGTATTCGCGCCGAGGGCAATACGCCGGTTTTTACCGCGCTTCATCAAAAAAAAACAGGCACTCCGACAATGGGCGGTCTGATAATCTGGGTGCCGGTCTTGGCGCTCGCCCTAGGTTTTGCTTTTTTAGCGCATATTTTTTCGGACTCAATATTCGATCGATTGAATTTTTTAAGCCGTGAGAAGACATGGCTTCCGATCGGCGCAATGGTTATCGCCGGAATTATCGGGGCGCTTGACGATATTCTGAATATTTTTAAGATCGGTCCGAATGGCGGAGGGTTAAGCGTGAAGATCAGGCTATTGCTTTATACGCTGGTTGCTGTCGGCGGAGCATGGTGGCTTTACTATAAGCTTGAATGGAACGCGATCAGTATTCCCGGATTGGGCGAGGTGTATTTGGGTTTATGGTATATTCCGCTTTTTATTTTGGTAGTGGTAGCGACATCTTTTTCTCTAAATGAAACTGACGGGCTTGATGGTTTGGCCGGAGGCGTAGCTTTGACATCATTCGGCGCTTATGCGATGATCGCTTTTATGCAAGGGAATATCGAACTGACTATTTTTATCGCGGCGATCTTGGGCACGCTGCTTGCTTTTGTCTGGTATAATATTTATCCGGCGATGTTTTTTATGACCGATACCGGTTCGATGGCGCTGGGAACAACTCTCGGAATAATCGCAATGCTTACTGATACGGTTTTTATATTGCCGATCATCGCGATCATTTTGGTGATCGAGTCCGGGTCGGTAATTATTCAGACGATCTCAAAAAAATATTGGGGCAGGAAAATATTCTTGAGTACGCCGATCCATCATCATTTTGAAGCTTTGGGCTGGCCTGAAACAAAAGTAACGATGCGATTTTGGATAATTTCCGGAATGGCCGCGGCGGTAGGATTGATCATTGCGACAGTGGCAAGGTAGTTTTTAATTTAAGAAACAAAAAATGATAAAAAGCATCTTGATATCATCGGTGGAAAAAAAAATAAAAAATATTAAGTCACGCTATAAAAAAAAGTACGGCGCGGTATTTTTTGACGTAAAAGTAAAAAGTTTTAACGATTTTATTATTCTCGAGGGCGCGGTTTTGTCAGAGAAACAGAAAAATGAAGTTTTTGTAACCGTAAAAGAAATCATAAAAAACAATAGAGTTAAGAACAGCATCAGGGTTTTAAGCGATCCGAAAGATGATTTGGAAATCGGATGGGGTATAATTACGGCCGATGTTGCCGATATGCGGGTAAAATTGTCAGATAAAAAAAATACAACCGGAGAATCACCAGCCTCGAATAAATCGAGTCTAGGCGGGTTGGCTAGCCAGGCGATGAAAGGTGATTTTGTGAGAATATTACTCAAAGAAGGTATTTGGTATCTGGCGCAAACTCGCGATCTGACGATCGGCTGGGTGGATTCTTCCCGGATAGCACTTAGCAAGTGGGAAATAATAAAGAAAGAATGGATAAAAACAAAAAGGGTAAGGGCGGGCGAGGTGGTCAGAAAGCGTTTGGCAAAAAATATTCAGAGCAAGTTCCTTCGTTTTTTGGAAAAATATTTGAATGCTCAGTATTTATTGGGAGGTATGACCGGACAAAGCATTGACTGCTCGGGATTGACGCAGAAATTTTATTCGGATATTTTTGGAATTCTTTTGCCGCGACATTCCAGCGATCAAGCGCTTTGCGGCGAAAAAATCGAGCTGAGCGCGGCGCACTTCGGCGATCTGGTGTTTTTGCGCCGCAAGGCGACAAAAGTTGCGCACATCGGCATAGTTGTGGAAAAATTCAAAACGCCAAAAGCCAAACGCCAGACTTCTAACAGCATTTTAATTCTAAATGCCCGGCGGGAAATCGGAGGAGTCGCGATCGAAGATTTGCCCGATATTTTAAAGTTTTATAATTTGATTTCTGTCCGAAGAATAATTAAACAGGTTTTAATTAAAAAATAAATTCAATAATAAGAAAGGAACAAAAATGATAAAAAAAATAAATTTAGGATCGGATAGGCCGGAAAATAATTTAGCGAATTTTAATTTGTTGGCAAAAATCAAAAGCCATCCGATGGTTTTGGAATTTATCAAGCAGTCAGAAGCTTCTTTAAAGGCGCTTTCGTATACCGAGCACGGCTTGCGGCACGCGACGTTGGTTTCCGATCGAGCCCGCAATATTGCCCAAGATATGGGATTAGGATTAAAAGATATGGAGCTTGCCGCCATCGCCGGCTATTGCCATGATATTGGAAATTTTGTCGGAAGAACGAGCCATCATTATTGGGGGGCGCTTTTATTCAGTCAGTTTTTTTCCACCGATCTTTCTCCGGAGGATTTAACGCGGGTAATGCAGGCGATTGCCAATCATGACAAAGAAGAAATGCGTTTTACCAATATTATTTCAGCGATTGTCGTTCTGGCCGATAAATCCGACGTGTCGAGAAAAAGAGTTTTTTCCAAAAATTTGGACGAGATCAAGGAAGACATTCATGATAGGGTCAATTACGCCACCACGGAAGCGCATTTAAAAGTCAGCAAAGATAAGAAAAAAATAATTTTAACCATTAAGATCGATACGAAATTTGTGCCCATAATCGAGTATTTTGAAATATTTACTGGTCGAATGACATACTGTCGCAGTGCGGCTGAATATTTAGGTTATGATTTTGATCTGATAATCAACGATGTAGCATTGTTGTGAAACGCGATTCCGATAAATAAAATATTATGGAAGAAAAAATCATACTTGTCGACAAAAACGATAAAGAGATAGGTTTGGGAGAAAAATTAAAAGTGCACCAGGAAGGAAAGCTTCATCGCGCATTTTCAATTTTTATTTTTAATTCCAAAGGAGAATTGATGTTGCAGCAACGCGCCAGATCAAAATACCATTCCGGCGGGCTTTGGACCAATACGTGTTGCAGTCACCCGGGAAGCGGAGAGAGATTTGAAGAGGCAGTGCATCGGCGGCTTCAGGAAGAAATGGGCTTTGATTGCGAGATGAAAGAAATTTTTAGTTTTATTTATAAGGCAAAGCTTGATCATGGGCTTTGGGAACATGAATTTGATCATGTTTTTATTGGAAGATTCGATGGCGAGCCGCGCATTAATCCGGAAGAGGCTGATGACTGGAAATGGATCAATTTCGACGAATTAAAAAAAGATATTTCAGAAAATTCCGGAAATTATACGGTATGGTTTAAAATAGCAGTGGATAAGAATGGCGAGGATATTGCCAAAGCGATCGGAAGTTTTATTGCATAAAATCTTTTAAAGAAAAAACGTGAATAAATTTTTAGAAAAAATTAAAACCAAGAATATTCATATTGTCGGCGTTTCGGGAACGGAAGGAAGCGCGGTTTTGGAATTTTTCATTAAAAACGGGATTAAAAGCATTACGGCGCATGATTTTTCTCGGGATCAGGAAGAATTTAAAAATAATTTTTTTAAGACGCATTTGTGGCTGAAAGGAAAAGAAAAAATTAAAGCGTTTGAAAATTTTTTACAATTGCCGATAAAATTAAAACTTAAGGATAAATATCTTGAAGGTGTGGATAGCGCGGATATTGTTTTTGTGCCGTCATCTTGGTATTTGTACAAACCCAATTTCCCCGGACTCGAAGATGCGAAGAAAAAAAGCATTGAATTTTCTAGTCTGACTAAATTATATTTTGAGATGGCTAAGGGAAAAATAATTTCTGTTACCGGCACAAAAGGCAAGGGCACTACCTCGCGGTTGATCTATGAAATTTTATTAAAATCCGGCAAAAAGAAAAATGTGTATTTGGCGGGCAATGACCGGCGAAGCGCGCAAGAGCCGGATAAGGTTTCAAAAATGGGGAAAGACAATATTTTAGTATTGGAAACAAGCAATCGCCAGCTAACGATTGATTTGGGCAGAAGCCCTGATATCGGAATAATTACCAATATTTCGCCTGATCATATTGATGAGCATGGCAGCTTTGAGAAATACATTGCGGTTAAAAAAAGCCTTTTTCAATATACGAAAAAAGATAATGTCGCAGTCTTGAATTATGATAATGAAATTACAAAAAAAATTGGCGAAGAATTGATTACGCGAGGCATAAAAGTTTTTTTCTTCAGCAGAAAAAGTGAAGTTAAAAGCGGAGCTTGCGTGGAAAACGGAAAAATTTTTGTAAAAATTAAAAGTGATAAAAAAGAGATTTGCGATTTGAGGGATATTAAGCTTCTAGGTGAACATAATATAGAGAATGTTTTAGCCGCAGCATTGGTTGGTTCTTTGGCGGGCGCGGAGCCGGAAGAAATAAAAAAAACAATTCAGGATTTTCAAGGCCTTCCGCATCGAATCGAATTTATCGGTGAATATAATGGGGTAAAATTTTATGATGATCTGGCTTCTACCAACCCTGATTCTACGATCGTGGCGATAAAAGCGCTGAATGAGTTAAGGATCAAGAGCCAAGAGTCAAGAATGATTTTAATTATGGGCGGGGACGATAAAGGGATGGATTATGCAGGGATGACGGAAGAGATTGTCGGCAAGGTGGATATCTTGATTTTATTGCCGGGAACAGGAAGTGATATTATTAAAAACCAAATTATAAACGCCGAATGTCAAAAAATGAAACTTTTTGAATATAATGATTTTTTAGAGGCGCTGGATCTATTAAAAGAGCAAATAAAAACAGGCGATATTGTATTAATTTCGCCTGCCTCGGCGCATTTTCAAGCGAGGTACATTGATATTCTTAAAAAACCGATAAGGAATTTAATTGTGGAAAAGTTTAATCTGTCATCCTGAACTTGTTTCAGGATCTATAGGAACTACTATATTGCACAATAGAATCTATGAAAATAGAAACAAGCATTAAAGATCCCGAAATAAATTCGGGATGACCAAAGGTCATTTTTCTTCCAGCGCTTGCACTTCCAGAGGTTCGATGCTTATCACTTCCAGTTCGCACCCGCAGTGAGGGCAGCTGATAACATCTCCGATGGTGATATTAGGAAAATCATCGGCTAAAATATCTTTTTTACAAACATCGCATTGTGAAGACATATATTTACATGTTAAAATGTTAAAATTCTAGTATTATAATATCTAAAATCAGCTTTTGAGTCAAATAAAAAAAGGACCCAAGCGAGTCCTATAAGCTCATATCTACATCTTTTAACATGTATTTCCAAACTGTTAATATTGCTATACAAGCAATTATGACAATGATTACTTGCGATAGCGGATTAAAAAGTGCAGCTGTGCCAAAAAGTGCAATATGGATCTTTACAAGCGCTAACATTATCAATACCGGAACAATAGTCGGCGCGGAAAACATTTTTAAAAGATCGATTAAGTCACCCATTTTTTACCTCCTATTTTTCTTTAACTTTAACATAAAATTTTAAAATGTCAATTTTTCGATCAAAAATTAATTCTGAGTTAAAAAATGTCTGGCGTTACGCTGGTTTTTATCCGATGATCAAAAAAGAAAATCGGCTGACTTTGAATGAGGGAAATACGCCGGAGATCAGTATGCCGAATATTGCCAAAGAGCTAGGTTTTAAAGAGCTGATTTTTAAGCGTGAAGATCTTAATCCCAATGGTTCACACAAAGACAGATTGCTTGCTTATCAAGTTTCACGCGCCAAAGAGAACGGAGAAAAAGTATTGATCATTTCTTCTTCCGGCAACGCGGCAGTATCCGCTGCGGCTTATTGCCAGCTAGCCGGCATAAAACTTTTTATATTTGTTTCGCCCAAGATCGATAAAGAAAAATTAATTAAAATGGCGGGGTGCGGCGCAAAAATAATAATTTCCAAACACGCGCTCACTTTGGCGGATCTGGCTTCTAAAAAGTTTAAAATCAGGAATCTCCGGCCAGGCGCGGATGAAAAATCTTATTACGGATTAAAATCAATCGCTTTTGAGATTTTTGAACACTGCGGCGAGATTGATGCGATTTTTATTCCTACTTCCAGCGCCAGCACGGTAATTGCTATTGCTGAAGCCTTTGATGATTTGGCGCAATCCGGAGAGATTAAAAAAATTCCTGCCATATACGTGGTGCAGACCGCCAAAGTTCATCCGATCGCCGGGCATTTTGACAAAAAATTTATAGGCGGAAATGAAAGTTTGGCGCGCGGGATCGTGGCAAAAAATATTCCGGAAGAAAAATTAGTAAATATTTTGATGGTGATTAAAAATTCCGCCGGCGGAGGAGCGGTAGTGGCTGATGTCGATATTACGGAAGCAAGTAAAATTTTAGAAAAAAATAATATTGAAACAGGCTATGAAAGCGCGGCCGGTTTTGCCGGCGCGATAAAACTTAGAGAAAAAGTGAAAGGCAAGAAAGTCGTAGTGTTGCTGACAGGAAAGAAAACAAATGGTAAAATAGAGGATATTGAAAGCAGGAATATTTTTAGAGCGGAGAATATAGATGAAGTTGAAGAAGTATTTAAAAGGCTGGAGTTTAATTTTAAAGTCTAAATTTAAAATTTAGACTTATTTAAAGTAATTCCATGACCGCATAATTATTATTCGATAGTATAATGCAATTCATTTCGCAACTTGATCATTAATATTTTATTTTATGAATCAGGAGTTAGCTACATTTTTAACAGCAATGACGCCGATAGGCGAACTGCGCGCGGCTATACCGCTGGCTATTGGCGTGTATAAAATGTCGCCGGCGAACGCGCTGTTTTGGTCAATATCAGGCAATATCGCCATTGCGGTGCTGCTTATTCGCTTTTTATGTCCTGCGGTAAAAATTTTAACGAGGCGTTTGCCTTTTTTAAAGCGGTTTTTATGGAAAGTTCTTTTGAAAACGAGAAAGAATTATTATAAAAAACACGAGAATTGGGGCAGTTTGGCTTTAGTTATGTTTGTGGCGATTCCGCTGCCTATGACTGGCGCATGGACAGCCGCGATAATCGCGTTTCTTTTCGGAATTCCTTTTTGTCGGGCGCTGGCTTTAATCAGCGCGGGAATTATTATCGCTGGATTTTTGGTGCTGGGAGTTACTTTGGGCGCGTTAAAAATTTTCTTTTAGGGCCGCTTTTTTAATTTGCAGGTTAATTTTAGTTTTCGCGCATTTTTTGTTTTTTTCCTAAAAAAATGATAGAATATCAATATTCATATAATTTAATATATGGCATATACAATAAACAATTTAGCTGACATAAAAAAGATTTTTGAGGGTTCAAAAACTCCGATTTTTTATGTTTCAAACGTTGTTGACAGAGGCATAGGTTTGGAGAATATTATTCCCAACTACCACATTATTTGCATTGATTATGATGACGAAGTGGACTATCTGGAAAAGGCGGGCGCAAAAATTTTTTGTCTGGAAAAAGAATTTGGCAAGAAGAACGTGATCCTTAGGAGTTCCGCGATATTGCTGGGCCAAGAATCGGTTAAAAAATATATAAAGGAAAACACTCCGCCGGGCGTGCAAGCGGCAGTGGTCGTATTCAAGCCGTCACTGGCGGCCGAAAAGATCGCTTTGGAAAATAATTGGAAATTTTTGAACAACACGACAGTTTTGTCGAAAGAGATCGAGGATAAGTTCAATTTCTTGTTTATCGCCAAAAGTTTGCACATAAGAACTCCCGACGCGGAAACGATAGATTTCGGGCGCATCAGTTATTGGGAGTTGAAAAAATATTACGATTATTTCGTCATTCAGCTTAAAAGCGGTTATGCCGGCAGTTCCACTTTTTTTATCAGAAGCAAAGATGACTACGGCAGGTTAATGGATACTTTTTTTCGCAATCCGTCCGGCAAAAAATCTTTTATGGTAAAAGTTTCGAAGTTTATTCGCGGCATTCCTGCAACGGTTAATGCTTGTGTTACTTCATCGGGGGCTTATGTGGGTAAGCCGTGCTATCAGATTACCGGCGAAGAATTATGCACGAATAATCTCGGCACAACTTGCGGAAACGATTGGGGAGTCCTTTCTGTTTCAGCCAAGGCACTGGATGAAATGAACGGAATTGGTAAAAAAATAGGGATGTATCTTAAAGGAAAAGGATATAAAGGGATTTTTGGCTTGGATTTTATCATAAGCGAAAAAAACGAAGATGTTTATTTAATCGAGATCAATCCGCGATTTGTCGCTTCCATACCTTTTTACACAAAACTGGAAATTAAAAATTTAGCAATTCCCATGATCGCTTTGCATTTTCTTGAATTTTTAGGAGAAAAATATGATGTTGATCCCAGAGCCAAAGATCTATCCAACAAGAATGTTTTAGCCATTTCCGGTTCACAGCTGGTTTTAAGGAATAAAGAAAAAATGGTGTGTGCTCCAAGCAGCGAATTAAAAGCAGGAGTTTATTGTCTTGAAAATGACAAGTTGAATTTTTTGCGGCCAGGGTATTCTGTTCTTGATTTAAAATCGCCAAATGAGCTTATTGTTCTGGCGGCGGCAAAGGGGAGAAAGATAAAACCGGAAAGCGAAGCGGCTCGAGTTGAATCTACGGGGTCGTTTGTTTCAGCTGATTATCATCTTACGGCGGATGCCGAATTAATTATTCGGGAAGTCTATGATAAATTAAAGCTGACTGTTTTATGATTAAATCTTACAGGCCAGACTACGTTTTAATCGGAACAGTATTGCTTTTATTGCTGTTTGGTTTGATAATGGTGGCCAGCGCTAGCGTCATTAAAGGGTTTCAGGAATTTGGCGATCGCTATTACTACGCCAAGCATCAGCTTATTTACGGAATTATTCCGGGAATTATTTTTTTTCTTTTCGCTTTAAAATTTTATTATCGCCGGTGGATAAAATTATCCCCAATTCTTTTTGTTGTTAGCGTTATTGGTTTAGTTGTTGTTCTTATCCCGTCTCTGGGCTTTTATCATGGCGGAGCGGCAAGATGGATCACTATTGGTTCCTATACGCTTCAGCCGTCTGAGTTTGTTAAGATGTTTTTTATTATTTATTTGGCGGCATGGCTTGATAAAAAAGGCAGCAAGATAAACGATATCAAAGCGACGCTTTTTCCATTTTTGGCCATCGTAGCGATTTTAAGCGTTCTTATTATTGCTCAGCCGAACCTGGGAATGCTTGGCATTGTTACGCTGTCCGCCCTGGCACTTTATTATGTTTCCGGAGCAAAAATAATTCACGTTTTTTCGTTAATAATTTTGGGGATTTCCGCTTTGGCGGTTTTTATTAAAACTGAACCTTATCGATTGCAACGTTTTGTGACTTTTTTGGATCCGAAGGCGGATTTGTTGAATACCGGCTATCAGATCAATCAAGCGGTAATTGCCATAGGTTCAGGCGGATTATTCGGCCTGGGTTTGGGACAGAGCCGGCAAAAATATAATTATTTGCCCGAGCCTTTCGGCGATTCTATTTTTGCTATTACCGGAGAAGAGCTGGGTTTCGCGGGACTTTTGGCGTTGATCATTTTATTTTTAATATTTGTTTGGCGGTGTTTTATCATAGCCAAGAACGCGCCGGATAATTTTGGGAAATTATTGGTTTCCGGAATTACTTTTATTCTTGTTATTCAGTTTTTTATGAATATTGCCGCGATTACGCAATTTATACCGATGACGGGAGTTCCTATGCCTTTTATCAGCTATGGCGGGTCTGCGCTAGCAACTGCTTTGTTCGGGGTTGGGATAATATTGAATGTTTCAAGCCATACTCCAAGAAAATCTCATTAAACATAAAATCTTATATGGAAAATATTTTTCAAAAGAGATAGCTAAAACTATAAAGTGATGCTTGGCATAATTCTGAAAAAGTAGTATAATTAAAAAAGAAAGAAAAAATGTAAATTTTTAGGTTTGGGCACGAACCACATCGTGGTCCTTACCCAATTCAAACCCGGCACCGTCTACCGCTTCCGCGTCGCTTCCACTGACAAGTTCGGCAACACCATCATCTCCTCCGACTACACGGTCCTCTCGCCGGTCAAACGCCAATCCATCATCCAGATGATCATCAACCAATTCGAGAACATCTTCGGCTGGGCTAGGGGGATAGGGATCTAGGAAAGAAATAGCGGACTAATAATTAAGGGCTTTACTAATTTTAGAAATGCGGTATAATTATAAAGTATTTATTTAACCGTTATTAGCGCCGTATGCAAGATTTTCTTTTATTATTTATTGCGGTTTTGTTGCTTATATTAGCCGTTGAACTAAGCATGGTTTTATATTACGCGATAATTTTTTTGCAGGACGCGGTTATTATTATAAAACGAGTGAAATCTCTCGAAGGCAGTTTGGAAGAAAAACTGACAGTGCTCGAGAATGACCTGACTCTTACAAGCGGAAAAATAATAAAAGGAATTGTTAAAGGTGTCGGCAAGTTTTTAAAAAAATAATTAATTAAATTAAAAATATGGTAAAGACGCAAAATAGCGACAACACAAAGAAAATTTTAGTCGGAGCCGGATTAGTAGCCGGTGCAGCCCTAGCAGCTTATCTTTTAACTTCGCCTAAAGACAGGAAAAAAGCCGCAAAAAAAATTAAAAGCTGGATGGCGGAAATGCAAAAAGAAACCGCTGAAAAAGTCCAGAAAGTCCAGGATTTGACGGAGGAAAAGTACAATCAAATTATTGATGAAGTTAAGCCAAAATATGAAGCCGCAAAAGATATTAGCGCGGCCGAACTATCAACGTTTGCGGAAGAAATGAAATCACATTGGAAAAATATTTCTCGTGCGGCTAAAAAAATTAAAACGAGCAAGAAGAAATAGAATAACTAATAAATTCCCAAAAAAAGCAGAGAGTTTTAGAGATAAGCTTTCTGCTTGTTCGTAGTTAAAGAAGCATGTTAACTATCTTATTACCATGAGAGTATTATTTACCGGCGGCGGAACAGGAGGGCATATTATGCCTATTATCGCAGTAGCCGCAAAAGTAAAAGAAATATTAAGTACGCTTCACGAAATACCAAATTTTCTGTTTATAGGCAGTGATAGTCCGTTTAATGAAGTTATCGCTATTTCCGGTATCCCGATTAAGACCATTAAGGCGTATAAACTGCGCAGATATTGGTCAATTGATAATATTATTGATTTGATAAACTTGCCGATTGGCGCAATTCAGGCTTTTTTCCAAGTCTATTCGTTTATGCCCGATGTGGTATTTTCAAAAGGCGGATATGCGTCTTTTCCAGTCGTGCTAGCGGCCTGGTTTTTCCGCATCCCGATAATTATTCATGAATCTGATTCGGTGGCGGGATTGGCAAATACCATTGAAGGAAAATTGGCCAACAGGATCGCGGTTTCTTTTGCCGAGGCGGGAAATTATTTTAGCAGGAAGAAAATAATTCTTACGGGCAATCCGGTTCGCCAGGAGATTTTTCAGGGCGATAAAGAGCGGGCAATAGAAGAATTTGGCTTGAAAAGAGATTTACCCACGCTTTTGATATTAGGGGGAAGCCAAGGAGCGCAAAAAATTAATAATATAGTGCTGGAGGCGCTAGTTAAGATCGTTACGAAGGCTCAGGTCATACATGTATGCGGGATTGATAATTATGAAGATGTAAAAAAAACAATTTCCGATTTTGGCCTGACAAACATTGAAGATTATCATCCTTATCCTTTTTTATTAGACAATCTTAAGGATGCTTATGCCATAAGCGACCTGGTCGTCAGCAGGGCCGGAGCAAATAATATTTCGGAAATAATCAATTTGAATAAGCCGGTGGTTTTAGTTCCTCTTCCGAATTCTGCCGGCGCCCATCAATTAAAAAACGCTTATTATTACAGCAGCAAAGGCGCGGCGTTGTTGCTGGATGAAACTAACCTGACGCCCAATATGCTTTATGACGCTATTTTTGGAATATTGGACAATAAATCAAAGCAAGTTCAGATGATTCGCGCCGCCAGGCAATTAATGTCGCTCGATGCGGCGCAATTGATCGCTGAGGAGATTATAAGACTGGGAAAATAGATTTTTAATAAAAAGAGCGCTGTAAGCCGGCTCTTTTTATTTTGATTTTAAACTTGTTTTGGGGTATAATTTAATAAGCAATGATAAAAATATTTAACCCGCTAGAAATATGCAAATTATTTTTAATGCGGTTTGGCAATAAACGATAGCATAAATATGGGAATTTTTAACGGGTTGAAAAAAATAGATTTTGATAAAATAAAAAAAATTCATTTTATTGGAATTGGCGGAATTGGCATTTCTGCGATATCCAAGCTTATGCTTGCGCAAGGCAAGAAGGTTAGCGGTTCAGATCTGGGTGAATCCGATATTACGGCAAAGCTAGAAAAAATGGGAGCAAAAATTTTTATCGGCCAAAAAAAAGAAAATGTGCCGAAGGACGCGGATCTGGCTATTTATACGCCTGCGATAGCTTACGATAATGTTGAAATGATAGCCTCTAAAGAAAACAGGATACCTCTTATGAGCTATCCGGAAGCTTTGGGGTTTTTATTGAATGATAAATTTGGTGTTGCTGTTTGCGGAACGCATGGCAAGTCAACTGTGACTTCAATGGTTGGCCTTGTTTTGGCAGGCGGCGGATTGGATCCGAGTGTCGTGGTAGGGAGTAAAGTGCCGGAATTTGATGGAAATTTGAGAATTGGCAACTCGATAAACAGTGAACATTATTTTATTGCGGAAGCTTGCGAATACAAGCGTGATTTTTTGGAATATTATCCGAAAATTATCGTTTTGAATAATATCGAGCTTGACCATACGGATTACTATAAAGATATTGCAGACTTCAGAAGCGCCTTTGAGGAATTTATTGGACATTTGCCGGATAATGGAGTTTTGATTTTGAATGGAGACGACAAGCAAGTTGAAAGTTTAAAGTTAAAAGTTAAAAGTCCGAATGCAAAGCTGAAAATTATACAATTTGGTCTCGGCGAGAATAATGATGTAAGGGGGTATGATTTTAAAACCGAGAACGGGAAAACAAAATTCAAAGTAAATTATAGAGATAAAGATTTGGGCGAGTTTGTGATTAAACTTCCCGGGAAATTCAATGTTTATAACGCGTTAGCCGCAATAGCAACAGGCTTGCATTTGAAAATTGATGCGGAAAAAATAAAAAAATCCTTAGCTGATTTTGGCGGAATTTGGCGGAGATTTGAGATAAAAGGCGAATATCGCGGCGCAACGGTAATTTCCGATTACGCGCATCATCCGACAGCGGTGAGGTCGACGATTGAAGCGGCACGGGAATTTTATCCCGAACGAAGAATTGTCGCGGTTTTTCAGCCGCACCAGCATAATCGGACGAAAATGCTCTACGATGATTTTTTGAAGAGTTTTGACAGCGCGAATGTTTTGGTTTTGGCGAAAATTTTCGATGTTGCAGGAAGAGAAGAAAAAAAAGATCAAAATGTGAGCTCGCAAAGACTGGCGGAAGATATAAAAGCTGTCATTGCGAGGAGCGAAGCGACGAAGCAATCTCTGGCTAATGCCAGATTATCAAACAAGTTGAGAGATTGCCACGCCCCGACAAGCGGGGCTCGCAATGACAATAATAATGTTTTTTTGCAATCCGATTCTATTTTTTATGCCAAAAATTTGGATGAAGTTCGAAAATTGATCGATGAAAAAATCAAACCCGGTGATGTTTTATTGATCATGGGCGCGGGAGATATTTATAAGGTGGCGGATGAATTGGTTAAAAAATAAAAAATATTTTTTTATGGAGTTCGCTGATGATTTGAAAATCGTTTGGAGGTTTTTAGCGAAATATAAGCGCGAGGTTTATATCATTTTTTGCGTGGCATTTTTTGCTTCCGCCATCGAAGCCGCTGTTCCTTATATTTATGGAAAAATCATTGATTTGATCATCAACGGTGAAGGGATATCGGTTTTTGCCCTGATTTTGTTTATTTGGCTGGTTTTAAGCTTTATTAAAGACTGGGCTCATCGGTATGTGGTGCGCGAAGGGGGAAAAATCAGCGTAAAATGCGCGGTTGATCTGATCGCCGACCTGAACAGTTATGTGATGCGTTTGAGGTTAAGTTTTCATAAAACTCAAAAGACGGGAAAACTCGCTTCAAAATACATAAGAGCATCCGATTTTTTGGAGTCAATCATTACGGATATAGTTTTTGTTTTTGGCTCCGATCTTTTGACAGTCGTTTTGGTGTATTTGGTGATATTAAATATAGAATGGAGGATCGCTTTATTTTTGGGACTGGCCATTGTTTTTTACCTTTGGATCACTTTGAGCAGAATCAATAGCATTAGCGGCGCGCTGCTTAAGATGATCAGCTCTTATGAAGAAGGGGATGCGATTATGCATGATTCCATCGCCAATATTCAAGTTGTAAAAACGAATGTGAATGAAAAATACGAAACCGAAAAAGCGAAAAAATCTTTAAATACCAGCTACGCGAGGTATAAAGATTTTATTAACGCGTGGAGCGCGCTTGATTCTTATCAGCAGGTCATTATTAGCATTACCACTATTTTATTATTCGGGGTTTTGATTTTATTAAAAGACCGCAGCTTGATTTCAATCGGTGAGATAGTTACGGTTATCGGGTACAGCAGCTTGATTTTTAATCCTTTGCGGCGAATTTCACAAAATCTTGAACGGTTCAAGCGCTCGGTAGGCGTCGTTAAAAAAGCTTTAAAATTATTTAATGAGCCCCTGGAACCATATGAAAAATCAGGAGCGATAGTTTTGAATAAGATCAAAGGCCAAATAGAATTTAAAGACGTGGATTTTAATTATAATAAAGGAAATCCGGTGCTGGAAGATATAAATTTTAAAGCCAGGCCGGGTCAAGTGATCGCTTTGGTCGGTGAAAGCGGGGTCGGGAAATCGACATTGGTGGATCTGATCTCGCGCTACAATATTCCTGCCAGCGGGAAAATAATGCTTGACGGAACAGATGTTCAAGATCTGGATTTAAAAAGTTTGCGGAGCCAGATCGCCATTGTGCCGCAGGAGATCAGCTTGTTCAACGATACGCTGAAAAATAATATTATTTACGGAAAACTTGATGCGACGGACGCGGAAATATGGCGGGCGGCCGAAGCGGCGCACGCGGATGAGTTCATAAATAATTTTCCCGATAAGCTCGCGCAGCAAGTCGGAGAAAGAGGGGTAAAATTATCCACCGGACAAAAGCAAAGAGTGGCGATCGCCCGCGCGATCTTGAAAAATCCGAAGATATTGATCTTAGACGAGGCGACTTCGGCGCTGGATTCCAAAAGCGAGCTACTGGTGCAAAGAGCGCTTAAAAAATTGATCAAAGGCAGGACCACTTTTGTTATCGCGCACCGCTTGAGTACGATTCAGCACGCGGATAAGATATTAGTGCTGGACAAAGGAAGGATCGTCGAATCAGGCAAACATAGCGCCCTGATCAAAAAGCGGGGTTTGTATTATAGATTATTCAGTTTGCAGAGCTTGGGAGAAGTTGAGGGAGAATAATACTGTTTTATTGAAACTTTATTACAATTGTGAGATAATTTTAAAAGTAAAGAAACAGACCATGACTGTTATTAAAAATTTATTAAAAAATGTTCAAGAAAATATTCCACTGGCGCCATATACCACTTTTAAGATCGGCGGACCGGCAAAATATTTTTATGCGGCAAAAACCGCCTTGGAAATCAAACAAGCGATGCAATTTGCCAAAGGATTAAAACTACCTTATTATGTAATAGGAAGTGGAAGCAATATTTTGGTCTCAGATAAAGGGTTTGACGGATTGGTGATCAAACTGCAAAATACCGATCATAAGATACAAGCTGAAGAAGTTATTTGCGAGAGCGGAGTTCCTTTGGGAAAAATAGTGAATGAAACCGTTAAAAATGAATTAATCGGGCTGGAGTGTTTGATAGGGATTCCGGGAACAATTGGCGGAGCGATCTATGGTAATGCCGGGGCGTTTAATCATTCGATTGGTGAATTTGTGAAAAGCGTAAAAGTCCTTAATTCTGATAATTTGAAGGAAGAGGTTTTGGCCGGAGAGGAATGCAAGTTTGATTATCGCAGCAGTGCGTTCAAAGAAAAAAAATATATTATTTTAAGCGCGGTTTTAAAACTGAAAAAAGGCGATAAACTGGAGAGTGAAAAAATAATAAAAGAATATGTTGCGAAACGGCAAGGAAGGCATCCTGCCGGTCCAAGCGCCGGTAGCGTGTTTAAAAATCCGCTAATAAAGGAAAATCAAAGAGTTTTCGAGAAATTAACTGAACGATATCCTGAATTGGAAGAATTTAAAGCAATAGAAAAAATACCGGCAGGGTGGTTGATTGAAGAATATGGCTTGCTGGGCAAAAAAATCGGCGGAGCAATGGTTTCCAAGGAGCATGGGAATTTTATTATTAATACTGGCGGGGCTAAAGCCGAAGACGTAATAATGCTGATAAGCTTGATTAAACAGAAAATTCGTGTTAATTTTGGCATACAGCTTGAGGAGGAAATACAATATGTGGGGTTCTAAAATTTTACACTTTTAATCTTTAATTTTTAACCTGAAAATATGCGCATTACCATCAGAGGCAAGAATTTAGAATTAACCGAGACAATAAAAGATTACATTAATAACAAAATCGGCGGATTGGAAAAATTCTCCATTTTGGGCGGTTCTACCGGGGAAAAAGAAGAAAGCAGCAGCCATTCGGTATCAATTGCTGATGTGGAAGTCGGTGTTTTGACGCATCATCACAAAAGCGGGAAGATTTTTATCGCTATGGCAACTTTAACTTTTCCCAAGCATCTTATCAGAGCGGAAGCGCAGGCGGAAGATTTATATCAAGCGATCGATGAGGTGCGCGATAAGCTTGAAATGAACATAGAAAGCCAGAAAAAAGGTTTTATTTCGAGAAAGCATCGGGCAGCGCTGATTTGGAAAAAAATAAAAGGACTTTCGCCGTTGGCGTGGCTTAAAAATGAATTTAGGAAAGGGAAAAGAGGGAAAGAGAAGTTTTAAATAAAACCCGGAAGTAGTATTACGTTAATCTTAGTGATTTAAATTTTATTGGTTTATGATGCAAAATAATTTTAAGAGCAAACTGTATCGGTCGATAATGTCTTTTTTTTCGGTGGCGGAAAATCGGCGGGGTGAATGCGCTAATTGCGGCGCGTGTTGCCAGTTGCCGGTGAAATGTCTTTTTTTGCGTTTTGACGGGAAAGGAAAAAGTTATTGCGCGATCTGGAAATATCGGTTTTTACAGTGCCGAAAATATCCGCGCACCAAGCAAGAATGGATCACGCCCGAAAAATGCGGCTATAGTTTTGAAAAAAATAAATAATTATAATATGCCAGATAACAAACATTTTACAACCGAGGAAGCAAAAACCATTGGTGAAAGCTTTGGTATTAAATGGGATAAATATAATGTTGAGCAGTTTCGAATGGGACTCGACGTCGAGCTTGAGCATGGATTAGTGGATCCAAAAACAAATGTTACGGACGACGACCCGATCATAACTGGCAAGATCGCTCTCGCTCATCTTAATGAGTTTTCTGATTATTATACGCGCTTGGAAAAGCTTGAGAAAGAAGCGGACGAATATTGGAAGAAGTAATAAAAAAATGAATTTAACTAAGAAAAAAATTAAAATTGCCGTCGCGATGAGCGGCGGCGTGGATAGTTCCGTGGCTGCCGCCCTGCTCGCAAAGCAGGGTTATGACGTTATGGGAGTATTTATGCATTTTTGGTTTGAAACGCCGAAAGACGGGCAAAAACTGGATGAATTTGTAAATCGCTGCTGTTCGCTGGAAGCGGAAAAAATGGCGCGCGGGGTATGCGAAAAAATCGGTATTCCGTTTTACACGCTGAATGTTGCCGAAGAATTTAAAAAAGCGGTGGTTGATCATTTTTTAAGCGAATTAAAAAAAGGCGCTACGCCCAATCCTTGCGTGGTTTGCAATAAGGAAATAAAATTCAAGCTTTTGCTGGAAAAAGCGGAAAGTTTTGGCGCGGATGCCGTGGCGACAGGGCACTATGCGCGCATAAAGCGGGAAATCCCAAATCCCAAATCCCAAATCCCAAACAAAAACCAAATTCCAGTTTATAAATTACTTAAGGCGAAGGACAGGAACAAAGACCAGAGTTATTTCTTGTATAATCTAACGCAAGCGCAATTGGCCAAGTATTTATTTCCCATTGGCGATCATTTAAAAACCGATGTTAGGAAAATGGCGAAGAAACTTGATCTTCCTGTGTGGAATCGGCCCGAGAGCCAGGAAATATGTTTTATATCGGACAACGATGTAAGAAGATTTATTAGCGAATATCTTGATTTGACTCCGGGAAAGATTATCGATACCGCCGGAAAAGTTCTCGGAACACATTCGGGTTTGCCGCTTTTTACTGTCGGCCAGCGGCATGGTTTGGGTATTGGCGGGGGAAAGCCGTATTATGCGGTAAAGATGGATTATAAAACGCACGAGCTTATCGTAACTTCTGATACCGAGGATAAATTGCTGTATCGGAAAGATTTGATAGCCGAAAGCGTCAACTGGATAAGCGGTAAAATGCCTTCGAGCTCGGCAAAATGCCAAGCGACAATTCGCTATAGGCATAAGCTGGAAGAGGCAATAGTGAAGCCGCTAGAAAAGGGGAAGTATGAAGTGAAGTTCGCTGTTCCTCAGCGTGCTATGACGTCCGGACAGTCGGTGGTTTTTTATAAAGGAGAAGAAGCGCTGGGTGGCGGAATAATTAGTTTGTAATTTGTAGTTTTTTTCAGCGTTGAATCGCCAAAATGCGCTTTAAAATCTAATGGGGGCATCGTTAATAAAATATTTTGAGTAATTTTTTGTTTATGTTTTTTATTTTTATCGCTTTAATTATAGTATTTATAACCGGTTATTCGATTGGTATTTTTTTTCTTGCGGATAAAGCAAAAAAAATTGAAATTTTACCAATGGCTTTTGTTGTTGGGCTGGTAGTGATGGGATATTTTATTTTATTCGCAAGCATTTTAACCGGTAATTTCGCCACCGCTGTATGGATCTTTATGGCGTTAGGCGGGATTTATAGCGTATATTTCGGATTTATAAATTTTAAAAAACTAAAAAGCGCGATAAGTTCCAAAGAATTAAATACGAGTTTTTTGATTGGAAAGCTAAAAGAAATTTCTTGGCCGGAAATAATTTTTTTTCTATTATTTCTATTATTTTTCTTTGATATATTTTCCAAAACAATAGTTTACCAGGATGGTGCTTATAAAGTTGCGTTTGCGGGATACGGAGATATACCGTTTCATATGGCCGAGGTTAGCTATTTTATCCATAACAATCCATTTGCGCTTGAGGAACCGATTTATTTAGGCAGTAAGCTTGTTTACGCTTTTTTAATTAATCTTTTGAGCGGCGTTTTTTATGTTTTAAGCGGCAATTATATTTTATCTTTTAATTTACCTTCGTACATTTTGTTTTTTACGGGCTTTTTCTTTATTTATAAATTTATTTCCGCGTTTATTAAAACTGTCGCGATGCGGATCTTGGCTTTTTTGATTATGTTTCTTGGTTCGGGAGCGGAATTTATAAAAATTTTTCAAGATAGCTTGCTTTGGGAAAAAAGCAGTATTGGAGGGATAATTAATTATATTTTGCATCTTCCGTATCCGATCGTGGTTTTTTATAATGCGGTTTTTCCGGCGCAAAATAATATTTGGTCAAGTTTTACGACCATGTTTCTTACGCACCAAAGATCATTCTTTTTTGGCTTTGCGGCAGGTGCGATGATTTTATATGTTTTGAGTGAGGCGCTTAAAAATGGACATAAAAAATATTTTTATTTCATTGGACTTTTGATCGGATTTCTGCCTTTAATTCACATGCATAGTTTTATCGCGATTTTGCTTATTGTTTTTGGTTTTTATGTTTGGAAAATTTTTATTCGCGAAAAATCTTTGGCGAAAAATTTATTTAATACGATTTTAACCGGCACAATAATTGGGTTTCTGATATCATATTTTTTTATTCTTGATTTTTCTTCTGGAGTGAATTTTTTAACTTTTCGACTAGGATGGATGAGTGAGTCGGGAGGAATCGGCTCTATACAGTATAATCCGGCAGGCGGTTCACCGGTAGGCGCCTGGATTTCTTATTTGTGGGAAAATTTCGGTTTGTTTTTTCCGCTTTTGATCGCCGCAATAATTTATTTTATTTACAAAAAAAATGATCTTTGGCGGAAAAAAGATTCTGTGTTCGGGCTGATCTTTAGCGGGTTTTTTATTTTTATTGTTGTAAATACAATAAAATTCCAGCCGTGGGATTATGATAACGGTAAGATCTTTGGTTATTTTTATTTGTTGGGAAGCGTAATCATTGTTTATTTTTTTGAGCAATGGAAATTTAAGTTTAACAAACTTATTGCAGTTATTTTGACATTTTTTATGATTTTTGTCGGCTTAATTGATACCTTTTCGCGATCTTCATTCGCCGGACCGCCGTTTTACGAGATTTTTGGCGCTAAAGAGCAAAAGGCGGCGGAATGGATTATAAATAATACTTTATCAAATGATATAATTTTAACCGGCACTTCTCATTTAAATCCGGTGAATTCTTTGGCCGGCAGGCCTGTCGTGATGGGGTATCCCGGCTGGCTTTGGTCGCACGGGATCAAATATCAGGCGCGGGAAAAAGATATTATGGAAATTTATCGCGGTTCAGCCGGCACGAAAGATTTGTTAAAAAAGTACTCCGTTAGTTATATTTTTATCGGCGCTGCCGAAAGATCTATGCCGAATTTTAACGAGCAATTTTTTACAGAAAATTATCCAGTGGTTTTTCAGGAAGGCGATATAAAAATTTATAAAGTAAACTAAACTTGTTAGTTTTTAAGAAAAAAGATATAATGGTAATAATCTACATAATTTTGCATAAAATATACTTATGAATGATGACATTATTGATGATAAAGACGAAGCTTTAAGCTCAAAGCTTAGGATGCAGATAGACTTGCAGCAAACCGATGAGGGTTTGCGCCGGGTAAGGAATGAAATTTTAAACTTGAACATTCAGATCAGGAAATTTCAGCAAGATTTTTCAAGGGCTAAAATGGCTCTTGAAGCGGCAGAGACGCGGTTGAAAGTTTTAAAAACAGAAGAATTCGATCTAAATCAAAATGCAATGCGGCAAAAAAGAGCATATATAGCAAAAAAATGATCACCTCAAAAGATTTAAGGAAAAAATATATAGAATTTTTCAAAAGCAAAGGGCACGTGGAAATACCTTCAGCTTCGCTTGTGCCGGAAAACGATCCGACTGTTTTATTCACCACCGCGGGAATGCATCCGCTGGTGCCTTATTTGCTGGGGGAAAATCATCCGGCAGGCAAGAGGCTCGTGAATGTGCAAAAATGCGTCAGGACGGGCGATATTGATGATGTGGGCGACAGCACGCACAATACTTTTTTTGAGATGCTGGGAAATTGGTCGCTGGGAGATTATTTTAAGGACGAATCAATTCGCTGGAGCTGGGAATTTTTGACTGATAAAAAATGGCTGGGGATCGATCCTAAAAGAATAAAAGTCACGGTTTTCGAAGGGGATAAAGACGCTCCAAGAGACGATGAATCGATCAAAATTTGGCAGGAATGTTTTGAAAAGTTCAAGATAAAGGCTGAAGTTTACGCGAAGGAAGACAAAAACGCCAAAACTGCGAGAATTTTTCCATTGCCCAAAGAAGATAATTGGTGGGGACCGGCAGGCATTACCGGGCCTTGCGGGCCGGATACGGAGATTTTTATTGATCTGGAAAAGCCGGTTAATCTTGAAAAATGTCCCAGTGGAGATGATTGCCGTCCCGGCTGCAAATGCGGCCGATATGTGGAAATTTGGAATAATGTTTTTATGCAGTACAACAAAACCGCGGAAGGAAAGTTCGTGCCGCTGGCGCAGAAAAATGTCGATACAGGAATGGGAATGGAGCGGACACTGGCGATTTTGAACGGATACAGCAATGTTTATGAGACTGATGTGTTTATTCCGCTTATTGGAAAAATTGGAGAGATTTCCGGTAAAAATTATCAAGATTATAAAAAAGAGTTCAGAATAATCGCTGACCATATTCGTGCTTCGGTATTTATGATCTCTGACGGAGTTGTGCCGTTAAACGTTGAAAGAGGGTATATTTTAAGAAGATTATTAAGAAGGGCGATTAGGCATGGCAAAACGCTGGAAATGCCAGCAAACTTTCTTACGCCATTGGCAGAAGCGGTAAACAATATTTACAAAGAAAATTATTCGGATTTAAAAAAGAGTAAAAACAAGATGCTGGATGAAATAAAAAACGAAGAAGAGAAATTTGAAAAAACTTTGGAAACGGGATTAAGAAAATTGAAAGAATATGTATCAAAAAAAGAAAAAAGTTGTACCTCGGGAATCGCCAAAATTCTCAAGGATAATAATACCGATTTTGTCAGCATGATTCCGGGGAAAGACGCTTTTGACCTATACCAGAGCTACGGTTTCCCCCCGGAATTAGTTAAAGAAGAATTGGCGCACTATCAGATGACGTATAATAAAGAAGAATTTGACGAAGAGTTTAAAAAGCATCAGAGTCTTTCCCGCACCGCTTCGGCTGGAAAATTCAAAGGCGGTTTGGCTGATCATAGCGAGCAAACTGCCAAATATCATACTGCGACGCATCTTTTACTCGCTGCTTTGAGAAAAGTTTTGGGCGAGAATATTTATCAGCGCGGAAGCAATATCACGGCCGAAAGAATGCGCTTTGATTTTTCGCATTCGGAAAAAATGACTAAGGAAGAAATTAAAAAAGTGGAAGATATTGTGAATGAGCAAATACAAAAAAATCTTCTTGTCGGCTTAGAAGAAATGAGCCTGGAAGACGCGAAACGGCTTGGCGCAATGGGTATTTTTGAAATCAAATACGGCGAGCGGGTAAAAGTTTATACGATCGGCGACGAGAGAACCGGCATATTCTCGCGCGAGATCTGCGGCGGTCCGCACGCGGCCAATACCGGAGTTTTGGGCAAATTCAAAATAAAAAAAGAAGAAGCCAGCTCCGCGGGAGTGCGGAGAATCAAGGCGATTTTGGAATAAATCATTTTTGTAGTATAATAGAGCTATGCAAACAATTTATTTAAGCAATGAGGATACTGTTGATATCATTGCCGGAAAAATTAAGTCGAGCCAGGAAAAAGAAATTAATTTATTGGTTTTATCAAGAACCGTTCCTGTTTTAAGCGTTGTAAACCTAAAGATGTTCAAGAAGATCGCCGAGAATCTCAATAAGAGCATATCGGTTTCCACTGTCGATGAAGCGGTAAAAATATTAGTTGAAAATTCCGGAATAAATCTAAAGGTAGCCGAGAAAAAGGACAGTGGCGATGAAACTAAAGCAAAATACGCCGTTAATGCCAATAGTTTTACGCATAAACCAAGACTGGTTGATTCAATTGTCTGGAGCAAGGGTCCGGTAGATTTATCTTATCAACGCGAACTTCCCCGGAAACAAGCGCCGGAAATCTTAGAGGAGCCGTTGCCTCCTAAGATGGAAAAAAGATTTGAAGAATTCGATGAAACTGAAAAACTCGAAGAAGAGGCGGTAAAATTTCAAGTTCCCCGGACAAGCAGAAACATTTTTATAGCATTTATTATAATGGTGATCATAGCGGTGGGGGTAGCGGGGTATGTTCTGTTGCCGACAGCAAAAATAGTAATTACTCCCAAAGCCAATCCGATCAACACAAGTTTTGATTTTATAATCGATAGAAACGTCAAAGAAGTGGATATCGAAAATAAGAAAATTCCCGCGACAGTAATATCCGCTAATATTGAAAAGGACGGACAATTCACAGCTACAGGCAAAAAGCAGATAACAAGCAATGCTACCGGTACAGTAACCATTTACAATGAATGGTCTTCGTTTCCCCAGAAATTGGTGGAAAACACCAGGCTTTCTACCACTGACGGCAAGATATTTAAAATAACAGACAGCGTAACAGTGCCGGGATTTATTAGAGATGAAGCGGGCAGCGATGTTCCGGGAAAGATCGATGTGCCGATAGTCGCTTCCGAATCCGGTCCCGATTACAATATTGAACCTGCTGATTTTACTATTCCGGGATTTAAAGGCACTGCGAAATATATTAAAATATACGCGAAGTCCGTAACGGCCACTTCCGGAGGCGCTTCGGGGTTTACAACGGTAATATCCGCGGATGATTTTAAAAAAGCAAAAGACTTCCTAGAAGAAGAGGCAAAAAAAGATATTGTTTCCCAATTGAATGATAAAAAACCATCCGATCTGACAATGATCGATCAGGCGATAAGCGTAAAAAGCGGAGAGCTGATTTCCCCGCTTAGCATTGATCAGCCAGCGAATAAATTTAAAGCAAGTTTGAAAATATCCGCGATCGCTTTCCTGTTTAATTTAAACGATGTTAAAGAAATTGCCAAGAGCATTTTGAAAGAAATAAACGAAGAAAAGAAAAATTTTGTCCTTATTGATAACGGATTAGAATATGGAGATGCCCTGATAATCGGTTCGGATACGATCAAATTATCCGCTCAATCGCATGCCAATGCGTTCAATTTGATCAACGAAAGCGAGATGCGCGCAAAAATAGTCGGAAAGAGCAAGGAAGAATTGGAGGAATATGTTAAAAATAACTATCCTGATATAAACAAGGTCAGTGTTAATTTGTGGCCGTTTTGGGTCAAAAAAATACCAAGCATAGAAAAGAACGTGAGTATAACCCTTGACATTCCGCACGGGGAATGATAATATATAAAAGTTGTAATCTTGAATAATTTTTTAGAAAGTTGACATTATATATTATATAATATATACTTGGAACAGTGGTATTAGATAGCTAATTTACTTGGAAACAATTAATATAATTAGCGCATTTATTTAATAAAGTACCAACGCTAAGCAATAGGCGTAGGATACTTTTATTTTATTTTATTTATATTGCGCTTTTTAAAGTATTTACATTGATCTTATTGAAATATGGAAAAAAAAGTTATTCAAACCGAGGGTACTATTTTAGAGGCTTTGCCCAGCGCAACTTTTAAAATAAAACTTGAAAACGGGGATGAGATTATTGGCTATTTATCAGGAAAAATGAGGATGCATTCGATAAGAATTTCAGCCGGTGACAAGGTTTTAGTGGAAATGAGTCCGTTTGATAAAACTAAAGGGCGGATCACAAGAAGATTTTAAATAATATTAGACATATGAAAGTAACCCCATCAATTAAAAAAAGGTGCGAGAAATGCAAATTTGTCAAGCGCAAAGGAGTGCTTTTTGTAATCTGTACTAACCCGAAACATAAGCAAAGACAAGGATAAGCCGAGCACGGATTTAAAAGCGCGATTAATATAAAAATTCAAAAATTTTCATTTAATATTGAAACTTAGAAATAAAAAATTATGGCACGACTTGCTGGGGTAACAATACCCGATAATAAAAAAATTGAATTTGCTTTGCCCTATATCTATGGAATAGGCCACGTTTTATCTTGTAAGATTTTATTGCAGGCAAATGTCGATAAAGATAAAAGAACCAGCGAGTTAAGCCCGGAAGAGCTCAATCGTTTGAGGCAGATCATTGAAAAAGAATATAAGGTAGAAGGAGAGTTGCGCCGGGCGATCATGTTCAATATAAAGAGATTAAAAGATGTTGGCGCTTACAGAGGAATTCGGCACGCCAAACACTTGCCGGTTCGCGGTCAAAGAACAAAAACCAACTCCCGGACGGTTCGCGGAAATGTCCGCCGAACTGCGGGTAGCGGCAGAATCAAGGGATTAAACAAGACATAATCTAAACAGAAATTTAATTTTATTCTATGGGAAAAAAACGCGTATTAACAATTGGAGTATCGGCTCAGGAAAGTGAAGATGTAAAGAACAAAGTTGCGGCGGTAAAATCTTCCGGAGCGGCAAAAAATTTGAAAAAGATGGTTGTCAAAGGCCAGGCTTATATTCAGTCTACCTATAATAATACAATTGTTACTTTGGCTGATGATACCGGTAGAGTTTTAGCTTGGTCCAGCGCGGGATCAATTGGTTTTAAAGGCACTAAGAAATCCACTCCTTACGCCGCTTCACTGATCGTAAAAAATGTTGTTGAAAAAGTGAAGAAGCTGGGATTAAAAGAAGTGAATGTGTTCGTAAAAGGGATCGGTTCAGGAAGAGACTCAGCGATAAGATCTTTGGCGCAGCAAGGCTTGACGATCAATGCCATCAAAGATGTGACTCCTGTGCCGCACAACGGATGCCGTCCGCCCAAACCGCGGCGCATATAAGTTTAATATAATTATTTAAATATTTAACATTGGGTTAAGATAGATATTATTTAAAAGAAAACTGATTTAAGATTTACGATTTATGATTTACGAAGAAAATGTTGGAAGAAACGGAGAAAATTATATTCATAAATCTTAAATCATAATTCATAAATCATAGCAAATATGGCAGTATATAATTCAGCAAAATGTAAGGTATGTCGGAGAGTCGGCGATAAGCTTTTTCTAAAAGGCGAGCGTTGCAATACGGTAAAATGCGCTTTAACCAGGCGCGCTTATCCGCCAGGACATCTCGGAAAGAATGCCAGGGTTAGGTTGACCGAATACGGCTCTCAGCTAAGGGAAAAACAAAAAGTTCGAAAGACTTACGGAGTGCTCGAAAGACAATTTGTCAAGTATCTCAATGAAGCCGTGGGCATAAAAGGCGATACGGCGGTAATCTTGCTTAATATGCTTGAGTTTCGTTTGGATAATATTGTTTATCGCTCAGGCTTGGCTTCTTCCAGAAGCGAAGCGCGTTTGCTTGTCAATCACGACCATTTTAACGTTAACGGCAAAAAAGTGAATATTCCTTCATATCGGGTAAAGATCGGAGATGTAATTTCTATACAGGAAAAAAGCAAGAAAAAGAATTATTTTAAAAATATTACCGAGGCTTTGAAACAGAAGAAGGCTCCTTCTTGGATGGCGTTTAATCTTGAAAAAATGGAAGTTAAGATAATGGCAGCGCCGTCATTATTGGAAGCAGGGCTCTCTGCAGATATCAAGCCGGTGATCGAGTTTTATTCTCGATAATTATTATTAATTTATTAACCGCTCCGATCTTTTCCGTTTTAAACGGAAAAGTGCGAGGGGAAAAAATAAAATGAATATTATTACATTACCAAAACCGCCAAAATTAATTAAAAAAGAGGGAAACTTGGGAATTTTTGAAATAGACGATATTTATCCCGGATATGGAGTTACCCTGGCGAATGCTTTGCGGAGAGTTATGCTTTCCAGCTTGCAAGGCGCGGCTGTGACATCGGCTAAGATCAGAAATGTTTCGCATGAATTTTCGACATTGCCTCACGTCAAGGAAGATATAGTAGAAATCATTTTGAATTTAAAGCAATTGAGGTTTAAATTATTTGGCGATGAACCGGTAAAAGTCACTATTTCCGCCAAAGGGGAGCGCAGTGTAGTTGCTTCCGATATTAAGCCCAATAGCCAGATCGAAGTTATAAATAAAAACGCTCCGATCGCCACTCTTACCAATAAAAATGCAGAATTAAACATTGAATTAACGGTTGAAAAAGGGTTGGGATATTTAACCATCGAACAGCAAGCAAAAGGCAAGAAAGAAACCGGTGTGATTGCTATTGACGCGATTTTTTCTCCCGTTCGAAAAGTTGGTTATGAAGTGGAAAACGCCCGTGTCGGACAGAGAACCGATTATAATAAGATAATATTTGAAATTGAGACGGACGGAAGCATTGATCCGGAAGACGCTCTCAGTCAGTCCGCGGAAATTTTAATTAAGCAATTTGAGGCGATAAGGTTGATCAGCGGCAAGATTGCCAAGAAAGAAGACGTTGTTTCTGACGCGGTAGTACCCGAAAAAGAAAAGAAAAAAGTTAAAGAAGTCGCAAAAGAGCCGCAAAAAGACGAATCAGTTTTATTGAAATCAGTTGAGAGTATGAATTTTTCCGCCAGAACAATAGCGGCGCTGAAAGAAAATAAATTAAAAACAGCCGGCGCTATTTCGAAGAAATCCGAAGCGAGTCTTCTGGAAATGCCAAAAATGGGCGCGGTTAGCGTGAAAGAAATTAAAAAAGAACTGGGTAAATTGGGTTTAGTCTTAAAACAATAATAAAAACGAGCTATGAGACATTTAAATAAGGTAAAAAAACTGGATCGATCCGCATCTCAAAGAAAAGCTTTGTTAAAAAGTTTAACAGGCTCATTGATTGATGCTGAAAAAATTATTACGACAAAAGCCAAAGGAAGAGCGCTTGCTCCTCATGTCGAAAGATTGATAACGCGCGCTAAGAAAAAAGATCTGGCCGCCGAAAGATATCTTTTAAGATTTATCCCCGCTTTATTCGTAAAAAAACTGATCTCCGAAATAGCGCCTCGTTACGCTTCAAGGAACGGCGGCTATACTCGTTTGACTAAGATCGGCAGACGCCAGCACGACAAAGCGGAATTAGTTGTCGTTGAATTGCTGAAATAAGTTTTATTGGAATAATATTTCCCTTTTATATATAATAAATAAATATGGTTAAAAAAAATTCTACAGGGCTAGCTGGCGATAATGAGCAAAAACCCGGACAAAAAAAGCAAGACGAGCAAGACGGCATTGCGAGAGAATGGTATTTATTTGACGCAAAAGATCAATATCTCGGAAGGTTCGCGACAAAAATAGCAAAAGTATTAATGGGTAAGCATAAGCCTACATTTACTCCGCATATTGACGCGGGTGATTACGCGGTTGTAATCAATACTGATGGCTTGAAAGTAAGCGGCGCTAAGGCTGATCAGAAGAACTATTTTCATTTTTCAGGATTTCCGGGCGGATTAAGCGAAACCAAATATAAAACTTTATTTAAAAAAGATTCCGGATTGGTTTTAAAAGCGGCGTTGTGGGGCATGATCGCAAAAAATAAGCTTCGGGATAAGAAAATATTAAGACTGAAGATGTTTAAAGGCGATAAGCATCCCTATGGCGATAAAATTAAAAAGTAAATTCATATAAATATTAATATTACTCGTAATGAAAACAGCTATTAAAAAACATATAAAAAAAGAAGTTATTAAAGAAAAACCTTTGATGGAAAAAGCAGAAGTGCCGGATATTGCCAAAAAGAGCGAAAAGTATTTTTTAGGCATAGGCCGAAGAAAAACTTCTACCGCGCAGGTGAGGCTGTATCCGCAAAGAAAAAGCGAAGAGACAACGCTCGAGATGACCATAAACGGCATGGAATACAAAAAATATTTTCCTTTAAAAAAATTGCAGGAAGTTGTTGTCTCGCCGGTCAATTTATTGCATTTGCAGAACAGGTTTAAGATCAGTTGTATTGTCAGCGGCGGCGGAGTGCCTTCCTCGGCCGGAGCGATTCGGCTTGGCATTTCCCGGGCGCTTATTGAGGCGAATCCTATTTTTAAGAAACCTCTAAAACGAATCGGGTACTTGACCAGGGACGCCAGGAAGAAAGAGCGAAAGAAGCCGGGTCTCAAGAAAGCCCGTCGCGCACCACAGTGGCAGAAACGCTAAGGATTATTTTACAGTATGTTCGAAAACACTCGCCGAAATGGCGGGTGTTTTTATGTTTGAAGTTTATTTGTTTTCTTGGACTGGGGTTTTATTTTTGTATTTCAACCTGATAAATCGATAAAGCGTTATTTTCCAGCTGGTCGTAGTAAATGTTATTTGAATCAGTATAGATGATATTGGCAGGGTTTTTGGGAATATTGATAAAATCAATAATGTTCGGAGTAGGCCGCGAGTCCAGTTCGATATTCTTTATAATTTGATTTGCCAAATACCAAATATGAGCGTAATCGCTATACCAGCTGACATTAGAGATCTTTTGAGATAAGCGGGTGACAAGATTTTTTTGGCCGCCGCCTAGCGTATAGGTAAAAATTTCATTGGAGGAATTAAAAACGAGATTTTCGCCGTCTTTGGAAAATATAGCCGCTTCTATATCGTTTCCAATATTGAGAGGGGTGCCGTTTTTATCAACGATAAAAAGATTTTTTTCCGGGGTAATTACAGCCAAAGTATTTTTAGCGGAGATCAATATTTCCATTCTTTGGGCTTTTTGAGCAATGGACATAGGGACGTAAGAGAGCTGTTGTTTTTCAAGCGGATTATTGATCGAGGATCGGTAAAAGAAAAGATTATTCCGATCCAGATAATAAATATTTTCGTTTTTCAGGGCAAAGCCCAGTATATTTTCGAGAATTTTTTTCGGTTTTCCGTTTGTCGTATCGTATAAATTAAGCTCTTCTTTATCGTTTAAATAAAGGAAATAACGGCTGGAATCATCCCAGCGCTCATCCAAGATTTTATTATTTGAAATAAAATCTGCAATTGACAAGATGCTTTTTTCAGCGGAATTCAATAGAACAATTCTGTTGTTCTCTTCCGGCAGAATAAAGCCGAATTTTTTTCCGTCAGGGGCAAAAAAGATCCTTGAGCCTTCGGAAACAATGCTTGATTTTTTTGATTGATCGCCAAGCGCGTCAACGGGAAAGGTGCTCAATGTTTTTTTTGAAAAATCATAGATATTGGCGGATGTTTTTTCATCGTTGCTTTTTAGATAAAATATTTTTTTAAACTTGTCGGAAATTGACCAGAGAGCAATATCAGTGTCGCTGAATATCAAATTATTTTTAGGATCGGACGGCAATAATAAAGGCTGAGCGTAGGTAATAAGTCCCGGCGAAACGACAAGATTTTTTTCCCAACGATGGTAATTTTCCTTGTCGATCTTGATGTTGTAGGTTTTTGGCATCAAATTATAGAGCACAAAGTCTTTTTTAAAAATACCTTTGATATTTATTTTGCCCGACTCTTTTTTGTCGTTGATCAAGATCTTTATATTATCCTGAATATTGGGTGTTAAGTAGATTATGCCCGTTTGCATCAGTTTTTTTTCCGCGAAGTCATAGCGGAATCCAAACGCGTATAGGATAACCAGCGGCGAGCTGATCAAGAACAAAATAATGCAAAAACAAAAAAGAATTCTTCTGGTTATCAGTTTCATAGAAAATTATTTTAGCATACTGGCGGTTATTTAAATACTGGCAGGCAATATTAGTTAGTATGAGTTAAGTTATTTTAAGTTTTTCCCAATAAATATTATTTTAAGCCAAAATATGCCATTTGTGTCATCCCGAACTTGTTTCGGAATCTATTACTAATTTTTAGCTTACCTTAGATGCTGAAACAAGTTCAGCATGACAAAACTTTAAATGAGTTCAGTTTATGCCATTATAACATATTTCAGTTATTTTGAAAGTCTTTTAAGGTTGACTTGCTTTTTGATTACTGCTATGATTTTAAAAGAAAGTAAGAAAGTTTTTGTAAGTAAATTTATGTTTATTAAAAAAATTGGCATTGATCTGGGTACGGCCAATACTTTGGTTTTTGTTCCCAGAAAAGGCATTGTGATAAACGAACCGACAGTAGTGGCGGTTTCTTTAGATGATAATAAGATCTTGGCGGTTGGAAGCAAAGCAAAGGAAATGTTGGGAAAGACCCCAGAAACCATAATCGCTTCGCGTCCCATGAAAGATGGCGTTATAGCTGATTATCGGATTATTGAAGCTATGCTCCGATATTTTATCAATAAGACTTGCGGCCGTATTCAGTTTTTTCGTCCGGAAGTAATGGTGGGAGTGCCGGCAGGAATTACTTCCACCGAAAGGCGCGCGGTTATCGATGCGGCGATGAATGCGGGCGCAAAAGCCGCTTATATCGTCAAACAGCCGATTTTGGCGGCCATTGGCGCGGGAATACCGATTAATACTCCTTCCGGCAATATGATCATTGATATTGGCGGGGGCACAAGCCAGGTAGCCGTGATATCGCTGGGAGGCATTGTTTCGTCATCGTCAGTAAGAATCGGCGGAGACAAACTGGATCAGTCTATTGCTGATTATGTCAAGAAAAAACATAATTTGGCGATTGGCGAACAAACGGCCGAAGAAATTAAAATAACGATCGGCAGTGCCATTCCTGTTAAAGAACCCATCGAGTTTGAAGTTAAGGGAAGAGATCTGATCAGCGGTCTTCCGAAAACAATTGCAATTAATTCCAATGAAGTAACCGAAGCAATTTCCGACGAATTAAGAGAGATCATCAAGGTTATAAAACTGGTTCTTTCCGATACTCCTCCGGAACTGGCGGCGGATATAATAGACAAAGGCATGGTATTGTCGGGAGGCGGGGCATTGTTGAAAAACTTGGATATTTTAATTTCTACCGTTACGGGCGTATCTTGCTGTGTCGCGGAAGAGCCGTTGCTTTGCGTGGCAAAAGGAACAGGGGTGGCGCTTGATAATCTGGATGCCTATAAACGGAGTATAAAATCGTAAATTATGATCATCGGCATTAATACTTCCGCGGCTTTAAAAGAAAATCCCACCGGAGTGGAAGAATATGTTTTTCAACTTATTAAACATTTGGCGGTGATCCCGGAATCTCGGGCTCATCGCTTTATTTTATATCTGAATCCGCGGCTTAGGTCCGGGCGTTTAAAAGAACTGCAAACGTTGCCGGAAAATTTTGAGCTTAAATTTTTGTCTTTTCCTTTTGGCTGGACGCAAATAAGACTGGCCTGGGAGATGTTGAATTCCAAGATTGATGTTTTGTTTATCCCGGTGCATATTTTGCCCCTGATCCATCCGAAAAGATCAGTTGTCGCGCTTCACGGGCTGGAATATGAATATTTTCCGGAGCTTTATCCTTTTTGGCATCGTCTGTATTTGCGATGGTCAACGAAATACGCACTCAAAACTGCCGCGAGAATTATTGCGGTTTCAGAGAATACTAAGAAAGATCTAATGAAATTATATGGCGGAAATGTACAAAAAATTAGTGTAGTTTATCATGGGATAGGGCAGGAGCCAAAAATTATGAGTCAAGATCCAGAAAATAATAAAAGGGGTTCTATTGTATATATCGGGCGGATCGAAATGAAGAAAAATATTTTGGGAATTATCGAAGCGTATAATAAATTTAGGCAAAAAAATTTGCAATTTTCAAATAAACTGATTTTGGTCGGCGGGACGGGTTTTGGTTTCGAAAAAATCGCCAGCGCAATAAACGCCTCAGCATTTAAAAAGGATATTGTTTTGAAAGGATATGTGACGGAAAGCGAAAAGAATGATTTGTTGAAAAATTCCTCGGTTTTTCTTTTCCCGTCGTTTTATGAAGGATTTGGTTTGCCGGTGCTGGAAGCGCAAGCGGCTGGAGTTCCGGTTATCACATCTAATACTTCTTGCTTGCCGGAAGTTGCGGGCGCGGGCGCGGTTTTTGTCGATCCGAAAAATTCTAGGGAAATTACGATGGCTCTGGAAAAAGTGCTAAGCGACGAAGCATTGCGTCAGGATCTTATTCAAGCCGGCTACGAAAATACCAAAAGATTTTCTTGGGAAAAATGCGCGAGGGAGACGTTAAAAATATTGATAGAATAATTTCATGCAATTTACCCCCACACTTATCGTACAAAGTGTCGGAGAAAATAAGGGATTAAGTTTGAAATATTATGGCGAATAAAATAAACGCGGCAAACACAAAAGTGTGGGGGTTTAAAATGCCTAAAAACACTCGCTATCTGGCTTGGACGCGTCATATTGCGAGAAAAATGATGTTTTATGGCTTGTCCGCCGCAAAAGTAAAGAGTGTTTTGTCGCGCCATGATCGCGAAGAACAGGGTATCGCGCCGGATACTGTTGCCGTGATGAAAAAATCCGGTTCCAAGAAAAATCCGCAGGAGATTTGGGTGATGTATCAGGATAAAAAAATAACTCAAGATGGAGTTAGCAATGAAAGGCGAGTCGTAATTACCGCTTGGCGTTATCCGGGAATTTCCAAACTGCGAGAGGCGGTTCCGATACCGGAAGGAGTTTTGGCGGAATTGCAGGAAGATGGCGATGTTAATTTCGTTTGATTTTAAGCGAGTTTTGGGGTAAGATTAGATAGAGTTTAGTTTAAGAAAATTTTATGAAAAAGGAAATTAAAAAACCGCAAATTGTTATTTATCAAACCTTTGGCGATGAGCAAAAAATTCGCGTTAGAATTGAAGATGAAAATGTTTGGTTGACGCAAAAACTAATTGCGGAACTTTTTAATGTCGATATACGCACTGTTAATGAACATTTAGCAAATATTTATTTAGAACGAGAACTGGATGAAAATTCAACTATCCGGAATTTCCGGATAGTTCAGAAAGAAGCTTTGCGAGAAGTTGCGCGTGATGTTAAACATTATAATCTTGATGTTATTTTGGCGGTTGGCTATCGTGTACGGTCTGAACAGGGAACGCAGTTTCGCCAATGGGCGACAGAAAGATTGCGGGAATATTTAATTAAGGGTTTTACAATAGATGACGAACGGCTCAAACAGGCAGGTGGCAGGGCGCGTTATTTTCAAGAGTTATTGCAGCGCGTGCGGGATATTCGTAGTAGTGAGCGGATGTTTTATCAGAAAGTGACTGATATTTATGCGACAAGCATCGATTATAAGATTGATGCCGAATTGACGCAAAAATTTTTCGCTACCGTGCAAAATAAAATGCATTTTGCCGTGCATGGACATACGGCAGCAGAAATTATCACTCAGCGAGTCGATAGTAAAAAACCTTTGATGGGGCTTACAAGTTTTAAAAGAAATTATATTACCACTGACGATATTGTCGTTGCGAAAAATTATTTGACCGAATCGGAAATAAATCAATTAAATCTGATCGTTTCGCTCTATATTGATTTTGCGGAATTGCAGGCCGCTTCTGGTCGATTGATGAAAATGCGGGATTGGATTACAAAATTGGATGAATTTTTGACTATTTCAGAGAAAAAGTTATTGCATTCGGCTGGCACAGTGAGCGCGAAACAGGCGGAAGATAAAGCTTTGCAAGAATATGAAAAATATCGTCAAGAGCGGGATAAAAATTATATTTCCGATTTTGACAGGGAAGTGAAAAAGATTTTGAAAAAAGGCAAGAAATGAATTATTTGCCAAAAGACAAGCCGGTGAAATATTAAATTCGCCGGATTTTTTTTATTTGATTTTATGGAGGTTTTGGGGTAAGATAATGTAGAAGTTTAGTTTAAGGAAAACAATTATGCAAGAACAAGCCAAAGAAAAAATTAAAGCGCTGGTGGAAAAAGGGCATTGTTGCTTTAAATGCTAACTTTAAAATTATAAATATCCTCTTTTTTAATTGATTTACTCCCAACTCGGCAAGTTATATTTCTAAAATAATCAATATTTTTATTTATTTGACGACAGATATTTTCTTTTATTTGTTTATTTTTAATATATTGATTTTTTACATCAAAGATATAAAACATATCATTTAAAATATCTTCTTTTTCGTTTATCAAACCACACTTTCCGACACTGGAATTTCCGACTCTCACGACAGCAATTTTATAATTTTCAGTGAGTTTATTTTCTGGAATTATATTTTTTTCAAGAATATTTTTTGCCGAAATATTATTTTCCTCGTATGATTTTTTTATATTTATCTTTTTTGTTTCAAAAAATTCCGACAAAGGCGTTCCTATGTCATTTTTTATATACCCATTGTTTTTATGATAAACAACTTGGGGAATTAATTCTTCATGGATATTATTTATGCTAAATACTTCTTTATTTTTTTTACCATTTTCATATATTAAAACAATTTTATTTTTTAGTTTGTCGGAATTGGTAAAAACAGCAAAACAACAGGGAATATTTTTATCGAACCAAACCTTATCGTTTTGATAAATGATAATGGTAGAAAAATATTTTAATAATTCATTTTTTATGGATTTATTTCTATTTTTTATAAAAAATGAGATGGGTAAGACAAAACCAATAGATGAATTATTATCTTGTAAATGTTTTAAGCTTTTGAGCAAAAAAATGTTCTCAATTTTTTCTTTATCTTTTCTTAGCTCATTTTTTGTTAAATAAACAGAAGCTAATGCGTTAAATTTAAGATGTTTGTTTATATTAAAGTAGCTTTCTTTTAAATTATATTTACTAAAAGGCGGATTGCCGATGATTAAGTCGTATTTTTTCTCAAAAGGCATATTAAAAAAATCTGACGGATTTTTGGTTAACTCTTCGTCAATTTCACAGCCTTCAATATTGGAAAGATTCTTCTCTTTTAGTGCTTTGATAAAATTTCCGGTTCCGAAAGAAGGTTCAAGTATTTTAATGCTATTTTTATAATGTTTGTTTGATAAAACTAAATCTACCAAATTTCTGACAATTTCAATTTTGGTAAAATATTGGCCTAAAATTTCTTGTTTATTATTCATATCAAAATTTTTTTAATCTCTCGTTTGCTAAGTTGCAATAATCATTGCTAATTTCAAAACCTATATAATTTCTTTTCAATTGTTTACAAGCGACTGCCGTACTTCCGCTTCCAATAAACGGATCAAGGATAATGTCATTTTCTTTTGAAAAAAGCATTAGTAATTCTTTTATGAATGTTTTGGGTTTTGGCGTAGGGTGGTTTATGAATCCTTCATCTGGTTCAATCATTCTGCCCGGTGTGTCTAGAAAAATATCTTTACCTCTTTTGATCAACTTAGGATTACCTTTTTTAAAAACAACGCAGGACATATATTTAGTAAAACCAATAGGTGACATTACACTTCCGTTCGGACAGTATAAAATGAAATTCCAAAAATACCGAAAAGGATTATTTTTGAAAATATCCGGTAAAAATTTTGTGCTAAAAAAAGTGATATAAAAAGAATCATTTTTTAATACTCTATGGCTTTCTGGCAAAGACAAATAAAATAAACTTAGGTCGTGGTCATTTTTTATCCCAGTTTTATTTAATCCATAGGGCGGGTCTGTTAAAATAAGATCAATTGAGCTGTCGGGAATTATTTTAAATCCCTCCAAACAATCAATGTTTTGAATTGTATTTAAAATATTACTTTGCATGAAATTTTTACCCTATTATTGCAGAATATGAAAATCTGCTCTATACTTATAATATCAAATATTAAGCAAAAAATCAATTAAGAAAATCAATTGAGAAAATGGCTTAATAGATTTTTAGGCAAGATTAAGATAAAATAACTATATGTTGGAAGATTTAAGAAAAAAAATGGGCGACAAATGGCTAGTCTTTGATAAATTACATCAAATTATTATGTTTAGCAGCCCCAGTATAGATTATCGGGTTTTTCCAATTTATGTTAGCTATTTCATAGAAGACAAAATGGTTTTTGTTATATATTATAGAGGTAAAACACTATCAGGAATTCAGCTTGATGTCGGTTTTTCGCTAAAAGATAAACCGAACATGCCCGGTTTTGTTAGTGCTAGCTATATGCAATATCCGGGAATAAATTATAGTATAAAAATCAATTCCGTTAAGGACATTACAAAAGAATTTAAAAAAATAATAAATAAAGCAATTAATTATTGAAAATATATATGGATTATATTACAAAAAATAAGGAAATAATTATAAAAATTCCCGCATCAAATTCTGGAAAATTTAGATTTAAGACGAGAAAGAATAATTTGCAGTTTGGCGATACTTTTGCCGCTAGAACAAGAAATTTTGACGAGAGTGTATATCTTGAATGGCAAATCGGCTACGATGCTGTTGTAAATGATGTTGTGAATGGCAAAAAAGACACAAGGTTAAAACGATTAACTTTTATCGGCGCTAACGGCAAAACAAAATATCTTTATGAACTTTCCGAACTTATTTATGATGGAATACAAGTTGGCTTGGTATCAATTGAAAAAATTACTAAGTTATTGGAGGAAATTAAAAAATATAATGATTTTATAGATGACAAAAAAATTGCAATTGAACATAACTCAAAAATAGTTCTTAATGGAATGAATTTTGAAGAAACAAGTATAAAACTGCCAACTCTTTTTATGATTCAAACGGCCGACAATACGCAAGTAGAGGTATCTATACAAAAACAACAATATGCAACGGGTGTTCAACCGATGGTATATTTTTGCATACCAATTAAATCATTTAGCAATTATTCCGGTTTGATAGGACATTCTTCGAAAAATAGTGATATACTAGAATATATAATAAACAAAAATAATGCGGATGTGTTGTTTGACATAATGAAAATTTTTGCCATGTGTTCTAAGAGGCATAACCACGATATTATAGAAATTATTAAAATTTTAATTAAACTGTCAAAATAAAATTTAGGATGATAGTATAAAATAGATTATGTTTAAAAATTGAGTGTCGAATTAAAAATATTAATTTAAAAAGAATTGACCAAAAAGTTTATGAGCTGTATGGGTTGACAGAAGAGGAAATTAAGATTATAGAAAATAAAAAGATATGAAAAATATTCAAATTCCAAAATCTAATAGTAGCGAACAAGAAACTATAATAATTGAAAAAAATATGGTAATTATTGGTGCAAACGGGGCTGGTAAAACCAGATTCGGGTCAAAGCTTGAACAGGTAAATAGTCCTACAAAAAGAATTTCAGCCCAAAGATATTTACAGATGAACGAAGTAGTGCAAAGGCAAGATTTTGAAAAAAGGCAAGAAATGAATTATTTGCCAAAAGACAAGCCGGTGAAATATTAAATTCGCCGGATTTTTTTATTTGATTTTATGGAGGTTTTGGGGTAAGATAATGTAGAAGTTTAGTTTAAGGAAAACAATTACGCAACAACAAGCCAAAGAAAAAATTAAAGCGCTGGTGGAAAAATACGAGAAAATCCGTAACTTTGCTCTTCAGCCGTTTTTTCATTAATTTTAAGCCCAAATTGGGGTAAGATTGCGATTAATAAAGCTTAAGAAGGAAAAAGAAGTAATATTATGGACAATAACCTTTCAAATTTCATTAAGTATTGTCTTGGTTATATAAAATTAACCCGAGCACATACGATATTGGCACAGCAAAAATATTCTGTTATTCTACCAGCAGAACTTTTTGGATTACTTGGTTTATTGAACGGAGACACGGATGAAAAAATCGCAGAATTGATTGATCTAAAAACTTTTTACAAATATGATCCAAAGGATGTTCCCAAAGATGAAATGGACGAGTACGAAAAGGAAAAAGAGCTGGCAAATAAAATAGACGATATTTATAGCAAATATAAAAATGATCAATACACAAAGCAGATCATATTAAGTTTTGGGTATTTTGAAATTGAAATTCCCATTGAAAGCAATGGCGATATTATTTCATCAGAAGAACAAGAGGAAAATGTGGAAGAAAAACCAGTTAAAACTAAAATTGACCGTTATCCACTTTTTTCATTGCCAGTAAAAATAGAACAAGAATTTAACAAAAAAACTGGCGCTAAAGAGTACTCTATTTATTTTGTTGATCCAGAAGTCCAAGTAAATATAGGAATGTTGGAACCAATACTTGGCGAGGATTTATATTTTCAGCTTTTGGAAGAAATGGGTAAATATGAAATTGAAGGGCAATTTTCTTTGCCCATAACTGATTTATTAATTTTTAAAGAAATTTGGCACAAAATAAAAGCCCAATTACGACTTAAAAACGCTAATTTTGATGAAAAATCTTTTTCGCTTGAAGAAATTAAAATTGCCTTAAGCCCAAAGGCGAATTATTTTCTTGCTGAAGATTTAGCCAAACTCTCCCAGCTAACAGAAGAAGAACTTGCTAAAACCGCACTTACGAGCTGGACACAAAACGATGAGTTAAACGTTGAGGGTGAAACTCCCCATGAAAAAGATTTATATTTTCCATTTCTCTACGACAAATACCAACTTTCCACTCTTTCAATTCTTGGCAATAAAGGGGCGATTATTCAAGGGCCACCTGGAACCGGTAAGTCAGAAACAATTTCAAATATACTTTGTCATCTTGCCGCTACTGGCAATCGCGTGCTTTTTGTTAGTCAAAAAGCGCAAGCTCTCAAAGTTGTAAAAGATAAACTCAAAAAGCTTGATGTAAAATATTTATTCGGCTATCTGCCCAATCCAAATTCAGCACAAATTGGGGAAGAAGACGAAGCAGATGGAATAGCGCCACAATTAAGTGCACTCGGTTCCCATATTGAAAAACTTGGTTATAAATTTAACGCAAGAAGGCATTTAGTAGAATATAGTGGAAAAAACATATCAATTCCGGCAATTGATCAAATTGTTGGGGAAAAAGAAAAAAATCGGGAAGCTCTTAATGAAATTATCACTATTCAAAGAAAAATATACCAACTTCATCAAGAGTTATTACAACTTAAAGAATACGATATAGATATTTCTGATTTTGGATGTTTTGCAAGAAGTTTTTCATCTGACGAATGGCGAGAAATTAAAAATGCAAAAGCAGAGATAGAAACAATCGGCAAAATTATCAGAAAATATGAGCGAAGCGACGAAAAAAAAGAACTTGACCATCTTCTTTCTGTCCTTAATCTAAATGGCGAACATTTTGCCGAGGCCATAGGGAAATTAAGAGATGATGTTGCGAAAACTGGATACGATCGACATTCAAACTTTTTTCGCAAGATTAACAATGTTAGTCGCAATTTTCGGCTTGGTAATGTTCGAAAAAAATTGCCACGAGAAATTATCGATTACATAGATAAAATTTTGATAAGTAGTATGTCGCGGAATGAACAAGCAAAAACGCTCGATTGTCTTTATAATCATTGTTGTTACTATGAAAATATTCAATGTTTGGAAAATGCCGAGGAAAAATTGCGACAAAAATTGAGTACTTGCGGAGTTTCTGATGATGAGTTTGAAATTTTAGATAGAAAAATTGACAACACCGCAATTGCCAATTTAGAAGAAATTAAAAATAAAATCTTACGAACACAGGAAATTAAATCGGAATTACAGAAATTGGCAAAAACAGACAGTATTAATAAAATAGGTTCTGCGTTAAAGCACACCGAACAGGAACGGGTTAAGCGCGTTGGACTTTATATCCAGAATATTATCAATGAAGGAATTCTTAAAAAATGGAAAGAAGGGATAACAATTAGGCAAATAGTTAACAAGTTAGCAAAAGCTTTCGGAAAATCAAAAAAAGCGTTTAAGACGTTTGATAATCTCCGAAAAGATGTAAATAATTTTAATGCAATTTTGGATTTAATTCCCGTTTGGATTATGGAACTTGATGACGCAAGCCGTATTATTCCGCTTGAAGCCGGAATTTTTGACTACGTAATTTTAGACGAAGCATCGCAATGCAACGTTGCTTACACTTTACCGGTTATGTATCGCACAAATAGAGTTTTATTTGTTGGCGATAGCGAGCAAATGCGCGATAGTACGATAATGTTTAAATCAAATAAGTTTTTTGATCAACTCGCGCATACATATAAAATACCAGTAGATAAACAAATCAAAGCGACAGGCGATGCCGTTCAGTCCGTTTTAGATATTGCAAAAAATCGTGGTTTTATGGAAAAACCCTTACATTACCATTATCGTTCTGCGGTAGAATTGATTGGCTTTAGTAATAAATATTTTTATAAACCTAAAGGTAAAGAATTAATTTCAATCAATAGTAATTATCTAACCTACAAAGACACAAACCGCATAATGCTTGTTCATGAAATAAAATCAGATTGGAGCGAGGAATTTTCAGATAATGTAAATATCGCTGAAGCAAAGGCGATATTAAACCTATTCAAAGAGTTGCGGGATGACGAACGCTATCGCGATAAATCTATCGGCATTTTATCTTTCTTTAATGCTCAAGCGACTTATATTCGCAATCTCTTTGAGAAGGAAGGTTTTAAGGAAGAAGACGACAATTACAAGGTGAGTATTATTGAGGGCATTCAAGGCGACGAGAAAGATATTGTAATTTATTCATTTGTTATTAGGACGCCTGAACAAAAAAACAAATATGTTCCGCTAACTGGTGAGGGCGGAGATATACGCGCCGATATAAACAAAGGCAGAGTTAATGTCGCTTTTTCGCGCGCAAGATTACAGGTGCATTGTTTCGTTAGTTTGTCTACGCAAGAAATGCCAGAAAAAATCTGGCTCAAGAAATATCTTGAGTATGTGCAAGAAAATGGAGAAGTTGCGTTTTATTCAACCGATCTCAAGCCATTTGATTCATATTTTGAGGAAGAATTTTTCAATCTTATGCGTGCAAATCTAAAACGCGGCTATAAAATTCAGAATCAAGTTGAAAGTTGCGGTTTCAAGATTGATTTTGTTGTGAGTAATACAAATACGGGTAAGCGTATTGCGGTTGAGTGCGATGGCCCTTCTCATTTCAAAGACGAAATAGACGAGGCGTACGGTATTCATATTGAAAGCGACGAAGAACGCCAGCGTGTACTTGAAGCTGCAGGGTGGGTATTTTACAGAGTTAAATATAGCGATTGGATTAGTGAAAAGCGTGATAGAAAATTAGTTACTAAGGATATTATAAAAATTATTTCTTAATAATATAAAGTGGAAATGAGGCACTAAGCGCTTTTTAATATTTTTGAGAATTGCTTACAAGATTTAAAAAATCTTTAAAATCAATTCATATTGAAAATCCGGACCCAAAATTTTCCAAAGATCTAATCAAACCCAAAATCGCCGGAGATAATTTTCAAGCGAATCTTTCGCGAGAATTAAATTTTAAATTGAAGAGAGATTAGACGGAAGATAATGCGAGTCATAAAAACTATGCTAAAAAAGAAAAAACTCGAACAATTCAACAGAGGCGGAATTGTCATCTATAAGCCCAAAGGCGGCGATATTCAAATTGAAGTAAAACTTGATAATGAAACTATTTGGTTAACGCAATCTCAAATTGCTTTGCTTTTTGGCACGCAAAGGCCGGCAATTACCAAGCATCTCCGCAATATCTTTAAAACTGCCGAGCTAAATAAAAATTCAGTTAGTTCCATTTTGGAACATACTGCCGCCGATGGAAAAATCTATAAAACCCAGTTTTATAATCTTGATGCAATTATTTCCGTCGGTTATCGCATAAATTCGGAAAGAGCTACTCAATTCAGAATTTGGGCGACTAAGATAGTTAAAGATTATTTGATTAAGGGTTATGCTGTAAATGAAAAACGACTTTTGGAAGCTAAAAGCAAATTCAAAGAATTACAGAGCGCGATTGATTTTCAGCACCGAAGAAAAAGCGGCGCATCTTTTGTATTTAACCGTGAAAGACCATCCGTTTTCCGATGGCAACAAGCGCATCGGCTCTTTTATGTTTGTTTATTTTTTGGATAAAAACGATTATTTGTATCGGGAAAACGGAGAAAGAAAAATCAACGACAACGCTTTAACGGCCTTGGCGATTCTTATCGCCGAAAGCAAGCCGAAAGAAAAAGATCAGATGGTGGCGCTAGTAACTCAGCTTTTAAAATGAAATCCTGCCGAGAACTGTTCTCGAAATTCAAAAAATCCTAAAAATCAATTCATATTAAAAATCCCGCCGCAAAATTTTCCAAAGATTTAATCAAGGGATAAGATAAATATTATGGAAACTGTAAAAATTGCTTTGTTTAAAGGTAAGAAAATTAGAAAAATAATCTATAATAATGAATGGTGGTTTTCGGTCATAGATGTTGTTCAGGCATTGACTGACAGCGTAGATCCAAATGATTATTGGTTTAAAATGAAAATTAGAGTTAAAGAAGAAGATGGATTTGAACCATCGACAATTTGTCGACAGTTGAAATTGATTGCTTCTGATGGAAAAATGCGCGAAACCGATTGCGTCGACACCGGAAGGAGTTTTGGCGGAATTGGCGGCGGAAATAGAATCTGATTCTATATAGAATTATAGTGGTATATAAAAATTGTATTTTTTAAATTAGTTTAATATATATTGACAAAATTTTTAAATACCTTAATATTGACTTAGCTCTTTAAAGGAAGGTGAAAAAGTGAAAGATAGAGAAAAATTAGCGGTTGATAGAATCAAAGAAATTCAAGAAAAAATAATCTTGCTTAAAAAAGACCTGGGAGCGGGGTGGGTAATAGTGCTATATCGTACTGGCTTGCCGATTGTTTCAACGGAGGCAAAAAGCATACTTGAGCCAGAACCCAGAATTATTTTTTCAATAGCGGATCGTATCGCAAAATTATTTTCAATAAGCATATCTCTCTACAATGAGCAGATCAATGAGATGCATGAAGGTGTGATTATTGAAGGAAAAATCTCGGATATAATTATTGGAGAAATAAATCCCGACACATTGCTTGCTTTCAATATCTCAAAATACAATATCTGGACAAAAATAAAAATTGCTCACACAAGCAAAGAGATCAGGAAAATTTTGGAGTAAGGGGAAAATTGACATTTCCTCTTTTTTTTATTCCCAAAGTATGCTATAAATAAAGATAATATCATATAAATTCATCTATGAAAATAGCAATTGTCCATGATTTTCTAACTTACTGGGGAGGCGCCGAGCAAGTATTGCTTTCTTTTCATCGCATTTGGCCCGACGCGCCGATTTATACATTGCTTTACGATGAAAAAATCGTCAAGGAATATTTTCCCGACGCGAAGATCAAAGCTTCATTTTTGCAAAAATTTCCGAATTTTTTGCGCCGGCATAAAAAATATATCTTGCCATTGGCGGGCATTGCGCCGGAAACCATCGATCTGAAAGATTTTGATCTGGTGATCTCATCGTCTTCTTCTTTTGCCAAAGGGATAATTGTCAAGCCCAAGACGATCCATATTTCTTATTGCCATACGCCAACCAGATTTTTATGGGATTGGTATTTTGAATATTTAAGGGAAAACGAATTGGGGGCAATTAAAAAATTATTTGTCATACCGATCTTGCATTATTTAAGAATGTGGGATAAATCAGTGGCTGACAGGGTTGATTATTTTATTGCCAATTCTCTGGCAACGCAAAAAAGGATCGCAAAGTTTTATCGAGCGAAATCCGATGTGATCTATCCGCCTGTTGATACGCATAAATTCAGAGCATTAAAATCCGAAGATTCCTCCTTCGCTAAAGCTTCGAAGGACACGTATTTTTTGATAGTTTCAAGATTAAGCGCGTATAAAAAGATCGATAACGCGATTGAGGCTTTTAATAAGCTGGATTGGCCGCTGTATATTATCGGAGACGGAGAACAGAAAGAGTATTTGGAAAGCATTGCCGGAAAGAATATAAAATTTTTGGGTTTTGTCAAAAGGGATGAGTTGCCGGGTTATTATCAAAATGCCCGGGCGTTGATTTTTCCCGGAGAGGATGATTTTGGAATTGCGCCTGTTGAAGCAATGAGCGAAGGTACGCCGGTTATCGCGCTCCGAAAAGGAGGCGCTAAAGAAACAATTATTGAGGGCGTGACCGGAGATTTTTTTGATCATTCGGTGGCGCCGCTCATCGCCGAAGCAGTCGTTCGGTTTGTTGAAAATGAAAAAAAATATAACCGGGAAATAATCGTCCGCCATGCGGAAAAATTTTCGCGGGAAAGGTTTGAAACCGAAATTAAAGATTATGTCCGGAAGATAATCGGTCAAGAAAAAAGCGATTTTTAGTTCTTGCTAACGGTCTTTTGTTGTGTTATCATAACTATATTAAGGGTTATATAATGCAATATGGACAGTTTTTTAAATGTTGCCGGGCACGAGAACGCCAAAAAACTTTTGTCAGCGGCGCTTAGAAATAAAAAGATCGCGCATAGCTATTTATTCATTGGCGTGGAAAATTTAGGAAAATTTTTGCTGGCTAAAGAATTTGCAAAAAATCTGTCTTGCCAAAACGGCACATTTGGGAATGCTTGCGGCGTATGTCCCAGATGCCTGACAATTGAAAATGAGACCGATCCGGATGTTTTGTTCATAAATTCGTCAAAAAATAAGATATTAGACAAGGACGGGGAAGAAAAAAAATCAATTTCGATCGATGAGATCAGGGTACTCGAGCATCATTTAAGCCTTTTTCCCTATAATTCAAAATACAAGATCGCGATCATCAACGAAGCGCATAAGTTTACAGTTGAAGCGGTAAATGCTTTTTTGAAAACGCTTGAGGAGCCAAAAGGCAATTCTATTATTATTCTTGTCGCGGACGACAGCAAATTTTTGCTAAAAACCTTGATTTCCCGGACTCAGGTAATCCGTTTTTGGCCTTTGAAAGACGAAACAATTGAAAATTTTCTTGTTAGCCGCAAAGCGCCGGTGCAAAAAGCAAAAACTATCAGCGCAATTTCTTCCGGCAAACCCGGACTGGCGATAGAGTTTTTAAAAAACGAGCAAAAGATCGAGGATCATTACAAGAAAGAAGAAATTTTTTGGAATTTTTTTGCATCGAACTTATCGGAAAAAATAATTTTTCTGGAAAATTTATCCAAGAATGAAGAGAAAGGGGAAAATATCAGCGATGTTTTGAGGTTTTGGCTGTTATGCTTGAGGAAAAAAATTTTAGAGAAATATTTATCGGGAGGCGTTGCGAACGGCGCGATGCAAACCGAAGGCGGACTAAAAAAAACGGTGGATTTTATTAATAATTTAGTTATAATATTAAATTTAATTAATAGCTCTAATATTAACAAGCGCCTGGCGCTTGAAATTTTAGCTTTAGAAATATGATAAAAAATAAAAAGCAATTTATATTTTTAGCCATTGCCGCGTTTTTATTTTTTGGAGCCGCATTTCCGGGGTGTTCGTCCAGCGCCGTGCCAAAAGATGCGGGGGTTTTTAAATCTATCGACGGGGGTCTGACCTGGGAAAGGAAATTGCAATTGATTCTTCCGGCAGACGCCAAGGTAAAAACGGACCTGTCTGAAATAAATTTTTTAAGCTTCGCTATTAATCCGAATGATAGCAATATTATTTATGCCGGCAGTGCGGCCAATGGTTTGTATCAGACAAAAGATGCCGGCGAGAGCTGGGATTCGTATAATGGAACAGGCCTTTCTCTTCAAGCCGCGGTTTACTATGTTGCCATTGATCATAAGAATATAAAAAATATGTATTTGGCCGGAGTAAGCGACTATGGCAAAGGAAGGATTATGAAAAGCGAGGATGAAGGATTGACTTGGCAGGAAGTATACGTGACGTTAACCGCCGGAGAATTAGTGAATAGGATCGAAATCGATTCTTATGATACCAGCATCGTATATATCACTACCACCAAGGGGCAAATTTTTCAGAGCGCCAATTACGGGCGAAGCTGGACAGTGCTAAATCGCTTGACGGCAATAATCAATAATTTCGTAATTAGTCCGAAAGACACCAGGATACTTTACGCCACCAGTGTGTCGGAGGGCTTGTTCAAGTCTGTTAATAAAGGCAACGACTGGGAGTCTCTCAAGGATAATTTAACCAAGATACCGGCTTATAACAACGCTATAAATGTGATCGCGGTGGATCCGGCAGATCCAAACATAATCTATATTGGTTTTTTGAACGGTATGTTGAAATCCAGCGACGGAGGCATAAAATGGTCGACAGTTAATATCATTACTCCGTCAGCGATCTTACCGATGAATTCTTTGGTTGTCAGCCAGAAAGATTCAAAAAGCATTTATTACACGATCGATTCGCAGGTTTATTTTACGAACAACGGAGCGGAGTCAAATTGGCTGGTGCGCAATTTGCCTACAATAAGAGTTATCACCGCGCTGACGATCGATCCCAATAATTCAAAAGTTATTTATGCCGGCACGGTTCCTCCTCCGGCGAAAAAAAAGATGTTTTAATTTTTTATAATAATAAAATGAGTATAAATATCAACGAAGTAAAAAGCGAGTTAGGCAAGATCGTAAGCAAATTCAATGAAGATGTAAAGGCAATGAGAACCGGGCATGTTTCCGCGATTTTGGTTGAAAACATTTTAGTTGATTATTATGGCACAAAAGTTCCCCTGAAGCAAGCCGCTAATATCACGGTTCCTGATGCCAGGCTGATCATCGTTGAGCCTTGGGTTAAGGAAAATATGAAAGACGTAGTGGCGGCAATTTCCGCGGCTAACCTGGGAGTAAATCCGGTAAGCGATGGCGTGACTCTAAAGTTGGTTTTTCCTCCGCTTAATGAGGAAGAAAGAATAAAAACGGTAAAATCAATGCATCAGCGCGCGGAAAAAGCAAAAGTTTCCGTAAGAATTTTCAGGGAAGGGCAGAGGGATATCGTAAAAACTCAGGAAAAAAACAAAGAGATCGGCGAGGATGAAAAATTCCGCCTGGATAAAGAGATTCAAAAAGCGGTTGATGGTTGCAATGAACAAATCGCGGATATCGTCGAGAAGAAGGAAAAACAGATAATGACGATATAAAAAAAACGATAAATATTTAATTTTATTTTATGACAATTGTAACTATATTGGTTTTTGTAATTACTTTGGGAATTTTAGTTTTCTTTCATGAACTTGGCCATTTTATCATGGCCAAAAGAGCTGGAGCAAAGGTGAAAGAATTTGGCTTTGGTTTTCCGCCGAGGATTTTTGGCGTTAAAAAAGGAGAAACAATATATTCAATAAATTTGATTCCTGTCGGGGGTTTTGTGAATATTGTCGGTGAAAACGGCGATGGCAAAGATGACAACAGAAGTTTTGCCTCAAAAACCATTTGGCAGAGATTTCAGATATTAGCTGCGGGAGTAACAGCCAATATTCTTTTGGCAATTATTCTTTTTAGCATGGTCGCTTATATGGGTTTCCCGTATATTCACGAAACAGGAACAGCCAATAATGTAAAAGGATTATCCGTGATGATCATGGAAGTAGTTGCCGGCTCGCCGGCACAAGTCGCCGGAATCAATCCGGGAGACATGATCTTGTCGCTGAAAACCGCAGAGAACAATAAAACGGTTGAACCCAAAAATATCGCGGAAGTCCAGGGATTTATCAATGATAATCTTGGGGGAAACATAATTTTTAATATTAAGCGCGGAGATAATAATCTTGAATTAAAAGCGATGGCGCGGAAAGATGCTCCAGCGGATCAAGGCGCGGTGGGGGTTTCGCTGGGCGAGGTAAGCATCGTCTCGTATAATTGGTATGAATCCATCTGGCAGGGAATTAAAAAAACTTGGGATGTCGGAACTTACATAATCATTACCTTGTTTACTCTTCTTAAAGAATTATTTACGACGGGAAAAACTTCAGGTCAGTTATCCGGTCTTGTCGGAATAGCGGTTATGGTCGGGCAGGCGACACAGCTTGGTCTTTCTTATGTTTTGCAATTTATGGGCCTTTTGTCGGTAAATTTGGCCATTATCAACGCCTTGCCATTTCCGGCTCTTGACGGCGGAAGAATATTATTTCTCTTGATCGAAAAAATCAAAGGCAGCCGGGTCAGCGCCGAAACGGAAGGAAAGTTTCATTTTGCGGGGATGGCCATTTTGCTCTTATTGATGGCGCTGGTGACATATAAAGATTTTGGAACTTATCATATTTGGCAAAAAATCAGCAGTTTTTTATAATTTTTTAAATTAGCATTATTTTATGCGCCAATCACAATTATTTACCAAAACAACTAAAAATATTTCAGCCGAGGAAAAAAGCCTGAACGCGCGGCTTTTGACGAGAGCGGGTTTTATTGACAAGCTGGCCGCCGGCATATATATGCACTTGCCTCTGGGGCTTCGAGTTATAAATAAGATTGGAAATATAATTCGCGAGGAAATGAACGCGGTAGGCGGGCAGGAGATCTTGATGCCGGCGCTTCAGCCAAAAGCGAATTGGCAGATAACCGGCCGCTGGGACGAGCTGGATGTTTTGTTTAAGCTTAAGGGCGATGACAGCAAAGAATACGCTCTCGGAGCCACTCATGAAGAAGTGGTTGTGCCCTTGCTTGGAAAGTCCATTTCTTCTTACAAAGATCTGCCTGTGTCGGTTTATCAGATTCAGGCCAAGTTTCGCAATGAAAAACGGGCAAAGAGCGGAATTTTGCGGGGCCGGCAGTTTTTGATGAAGGATATGTATTCATTTCACGCGGATGAAAAAGATTTGAATGAATTTTATGAAAAAATAAAAGATACATATTGGAAAATTTTTGAGAGAGTCGGAATTAAGGGAAAAACTTATTTGACCTTGGCAAGCGGCGGAACTTTTTCGAAATACTCGCATGAATTTCAGACAATTACGGAAGCCGGGGAAGATGTTATTTATATCTGCAAAAAATGCCACTTGTCGATCAACAAAGAAATATTGGCTGACATAAACCCGGTTTGTCCGGAATGCCAAAGCGAGGAATTTGAAATTAAAAAAGCGATCGAGGTGGGAAATATTTTTAAGCTGAACACGAAATATAGCGCGCCGTTCAATTTGCGTTTTAAAGATCAGGATGGAAAAGAAAAGACTGTTATTATGGGTTGCTATGGCATTGGACTTGATCGCTTGATGGGAACGGTGGTTGAAGTATGCAATGACAAAAATGGCATTATCTGGCCCTCTAGCATTGCGCCTTTCCGCGTGCATCTTATCCTGATCAACCCGGATGATAAAAACGCAAAGAAAGAAGCGGAAAATATTTACGCGTCTTTACAAAAAGCCGATATTGAGGTATTATTTGATGACCGAAATTTATCGGCGGGAATGAAATTTAAAGACAGCGATCTCATTGGAATTCCGCTTAGATTGGTGGTAAGCGAGAGAAATAAGGGTAAGATTGAAGTAAAAGAAAGAGGCAGAGAAGAAGTGAAATTAATGAGTTTGGAAGAAGCAGTCAAATTGATAGATAAATGATATTTAGGCAAAGATTTAAGATATACGATATACGATATACGATTTATGATTTAAGAATAAATCAGCGTTAAATTCATAAATCTTAAATCATAATTCATAAATCATTCTGATATGTTCAAAGATTTTTTTAAATTTTTTTCGCGAGATATTGGCATAGATTTGGGTACGGCCAATACTTTGGTTTATGTCCGCGGCAAAGGAATTGTTATCAATGAACCATCGGTTGTCGCGATAAATAAAAAAACCAATCAAGTATTGGCTGTCGGGAGTGAGGCAAAAATAATGGTCGGGCGGACTCCCGGATATATTACCGCGATCAGGCCTCTTAAAGATGGCGTGATTTCCGATTTCGAAGTTACGGAGCAAATGTTGAAATATTTTATCGACAAGGCGTCAGAAAAATTTTTTTCTTTTATTTCGCGTCCCACGGTCGTAATTGGAATTCCTTGCGGAGTAACTCAGGTTGAAAAAAAAGCGGTGCGAGACGCAGCGCTTTCGGCGGGCGCCAAAGAAGTTTTTTTAGTTGAAGAGCCGATGGCTTCGGCGATCGGAGTTAAGCTTCCCGTACAAGAGGCGATTGGAAATATGATCGTTGATATGGGGGGCGGAACTACCGAGATTGCGGTCATTTCTTTGGGCGGCATCGTGACCTCCAGGAGTTTAAGGGTAGCGGGAGATGAAATGAATGATGATATCGTTCAATATGCGCGGGACGAATTTAATCTTTTGGTTGGTGAAAAAACCGCGGAAGAAATTAAAATTTTATCCGGTTCCGCTTGGCCGCTTGGGGAAACTATCAAGGTTCCGATCAGGGGGCGCGATCTGGTTACCGGATTGCCAAAAGAAGTTATTGTGAGCGATGAGCAGATAAGAAAAGCGATCAATCGTTCCGTGCGAATAATCGTTTCAAATATTAAAAATACGATCGAAGAAACCCCGCCGGAGCTGGTGGCGGATATCATGGGGCAAGGTATTATTCTGGTCGGAGGAGGAAGCCTTTTAAGAGGCATTGATAAATTAATTAATCAGGAAATTCAGATGCCGGTGCGGATAGCCGACGATCCCCTAACCGCAGTTGTAAGGGGAACCGGTATTATTATTGAAAACATCGATACTTTGCGAGAGGTTCTGGTTTCAATTGAAGATGAAAAAGTGCCAACGTAGAATTAAGCCATTGTTTTAACAGATAATGTAAAATGAGGCCGATTAAACGTAATATCAAATTTTTTGCCGCTATTTTTTTTATTGTGATAATTATTTTTTTAAACAATAAAAATTATTTGGAGGCATTTAAAAATAAACTTTCCTATTTTTTTTATTATCCCGAAATTATTATTTCAAAAATAAATTTTTCCGTAAAAGATTCTTTGCGTTTGATCTTTGAAATAAGAAATGCATACGACGATAAAGTTCTGTTAATGGATGAAAATAATAAGCTGCGTAAGCAAATTTCTGATCTGAAGGAAGTAAATAATGAAAATAAAACGTTAAGAAATATTCTTAGTCTCCCTTTAATTAAAGAGCATTCTTTTGTTGACGGTACGATTATTGGAAAAGATCCTTATAATTTTTCAGATTATTTACTGATAAATTTGGGCAGTGAAGCGGGGATTGGCAAGGATATGGCGGTAATCGATCAAAACGGTTTTTATATCGGCAGGATAATCAATGTTTCGGCAAATACCGCCGGGGTTCTTTTGTTTACCGATAGGCGAAGCGTTATTAGCGCGATCGATCAAAATACTCGGGTTCAAGGTTTGGTAAAAAATGATCAAAATATCGGGTTGTATTTCGATATGGTTTTGCAGGATGCCGAAGTCAACGCGGATGATATTTTGGTTACTTTGCCGGTCAGCGGCAGTATTGCCGCATTTCCACTGGCAAAAATTGTTTCAGTTGAAAAATATCCGAACAAAACATTCCAAAAGGTCATTCTTTCTCCATTAGCCGATATGAAAAAAATAGAAAAAGTTTTTATTTTATTAAATTAATTTCAATGAAGCTTACATATGCTATTTTAATTTTAATTTTAAGCGTAATTATCCAGACAAGCTTTATCCGGTTATTTGATTTTTTTTTATTTGCACCCAATTTATCGCTCGTTGTTTTGTTTTTATTATGTTATTTTTTATCGTTTGAAAAAATGTTAATTTTAACGATAGTCGGGGGAATAACGATAGATCTGGTCAGCTCGGTAAGTTTTGGTTCAACTTCTTTAGCCGCTTTGGGCGCGTACTCGTTAAGTTTTTATTTAAGAGAAAATGTCCTGAAAGGGGGAAGGTTTTCGGATTTTTTACTGAACAGCTTGATCACTTTTTCCGCGTTTTACTTTTTATTGGGGATCGCGAATGTTTTTTTGAAAGCCTCGACGGGTTACGCGGGAATTTTCAAATTGATGGATATTAATTTAGCAGGAGAGATATTGTTTAATTTCGCGCTTAGTGTTTTTGGATATCGTCTTATAAAATATTATAAAAACAGTAAAATTTATGGTTTTGCCCGGAACATCAAAATATCGTCTTAAGAAAAAAACTTCAAGCGACTTGGAGTTTGAAGAGACTACTCCTTTTATTCACAATAGCGGTGAAAAAATATTAGGCAGCAACGAGCGGGTTAGTGTTTATTCAAAATTCACGATATCTATTATTATTGTTTTGATCGGAGTATTAAGTTTGCAGACATTCAAGCTTCAGGTTATTGACGCGAATAATTTTGCTATTTTAGCCGAAAATAACCGTTTAAAAGAAGTTACTTTCCACGCTGACAGGGGAATTATTTATGATAAAAATAAAAATTTTTTAGTTAAAAATAAAGCGATCTTTGATTTAGTGGCAATTCCCAAAGAGGTTACTCGCGACGCAAATGAATTAAAGCAAATCGTAGAAAATATCGCGAAAATTACCAAAAGAGATCCCGCTGAGATCAGTGGTAATTTAGAAAAAATTGACCGTACGTCTTATAAAGCAGAACTTATACTGGATAATTTGGATATTACGAGCGCGATGGCGATTGAATCTTTGGGTGAAAAAATACCCGGTTTTGAAATAAAAAATAATGCTATACGGGAGTATCCGGACGCGAAATATTTTTCAAATATAATCGGTTATACGGGACGCGTCAATCAAAAAGATCTAAGTTCGGATGATTCTTATGAAACAGCCGATTTTATCGGGAAAGGAGGCCTTGAGGCTTATTATGAAAAATATTTGCGCGGCGAAAAAGGAAAAGAAAGTTTGGAAATTGATGCCAACGGGCGAGTTATTTTCACTTTAAATAAAACCGAAACCAAAACTGGCGGTAATTTAATTCTTTCTTTAGACGGAAACTTGCAAAAAAAACTTCAGGATACTTTAGCCGAGATGTCCAAAAAAATAAAAATTAAAGAAAAGAATAACGGCGCCGCGGCAGCGATCGCGATGGATCCCCGGAATGGAAAAATTTTGGCATTGGTGAGTTTGCCGGCGTATGATAATAATATTTTTGCGGACCCCGCGAATAAAAATAAAATAAGCGCTATTTTCCAGGATCCGCTCAGTCCGATGTTTGATCGCGCAATATCCGGCACTTATCCGCCGGGCTCGACCATAAAACCGGTAATGGGCACGGCTGCGCTATCCGAAGGAATTATAAATAAAAATACGATCATCGAAGATCGCGGCGTGATCACTGCTTATAATCAAGATTTTTATGGTTGGAATCGTTCAGGTTTGGGGCCAATGAATATCATTTCCGCAATGGCGCAATCTTCGGACATTTTCTTTTATACGGTTGGCGGAGGATTTGGAAATTTTAACGGACTTGGCGTGGAAAAAATAGATGAATATTTTTGGAAGTTTAATTTAGGAAAAAAACTTGGCATTGATCTGCCCAATGAATCCAATGGCCTTGTGCCGACCAAAGAGTGGAAACTGGCCAATATAGGCAAGAATGAACCATGGACCATCGGCAATACCTACCATATTTCTATTGGACAAGGCTATCTTCTGACTACGCCGCTTCAAGTCGCTTTATGGACATCGGTATTTGCCAATAGTGGAACGCTTTACAAGCCTTATTTGGTTGATAAAATAATTTCAAGCGAGGATGGCAGTGTAACAAAAGAATTCGCGCCTCAGATAATTAACGATAATATTGCCGAACAAAAATATATTAATATTATCCGCGACGGTATGCGGGAGGTTGTCGTGAGCGGGTCAGGCGGATCGCTTAGGGATGTAAAAGTAAAAGTAGCCGGAAAAACCGGCACCGCTGAATATGGCAATGCGGGTAAGACTCACGCGTGGTTTACGGCTTTTGCTCCATATGATGATCCGGAAATTGTTCTAACGATTTTAATAGAAGGTGGAGGAGAAGGCGGTATAAACGCGGTTCCGGTCGCAAAAGATGTTTTGAGCTGGTATTTTGAGGATAAATAGCATAAAAATATGAGGTTTGACATGAATTCGCGAATAAGCTAATATATAGGCATGTATTGCTTCCGGGAGCGCTATTTTTTTTAAACCATAGTTTAATCAATAAAATTATATTTATATGGCGAAAACCTATTTAACCGAAGAAGGCTTCAAGAAATTAAAAGAAGAGCTGGATTATTTAAAAACCACCAAAAGACAAGAAATTGCCCGGCGTATTCATGAGGCAAAAGAGCTTGGAGATTTGAGTGAAAATGCCGAGTATTCCGCAGCCAAAGACGCAAAAGCGGAATCTGAAATAAGAGTTGGAGAAATAGAAAAAATGTTAAAAGAATCGTCAATTATCGAGGAGCCAAAGAAAATCGGAGTGGTGCAGATCGGTTCCACCATAGAGGCGGAAAATGGCACTGGAAGCCATAATTTCACAATTGTGGGACGCAATGAATCAAATCCGGTTATCGGCAAGATCTCCAATGAATCTCCTCTTGGCGCCGCTTTTTTGGGCAAGAAGATCGGCGATAAAGTAGCCGTAAAAACTCCCAAAGGAATGAATATGTATAAAATAATAAAAATAATTTAAATATTGTGATTAATAAAATTCGCGGCGTACGTTTGGAAAAAATGAAAAAAATAGCTGAAGCCGGGATTGATCCATATCCGGCTAAAACCGCGAGATCTCATAAAACAAATGAAGCAATTTTAAACGCGGAAAAACTTGAAAAGGAATCAGCCGAGATCATCCTTGCCGGCCGGTTAATGGCGATTCGGGGTCACGGAGGATCCATATTTGCCAATATCGCTGATGATTCGGGCAGTTTTCAAATTTATTTCAAGAAAGACGATCTTATTCCGTCGCAATGGGACTTGATCGGATATTTTGATGTCGGTGATTTTATTGAGGCTACGGGAAAAATTTTTACGACAAAAAAGGGCGAAAAAACCCTTTTGGTTTCCAATTGCAGGATTTTGGCAAAATCACTTTTGCCTTTGCCGGAAAAATGGCATGGGCTTCAGGACGAGGAAGAAAGACTGAGAAAAAGATATTTAGATATTTTATTTAATCCGGAAATTAAAGAGATGATTAAAAAAAAGTCTGTATTTTGGAATGCTGTTCGAGAATTTCATTTGCAGCGCGGATTTTTAGAGGTAGAAACTCCTGTTTTAGAAAATACAACCGGCGGTGCTGACGCTAATCCTTTTGTAACCCATCATAGCGCTTTTGATACGGATGTCTATTTACGCATCTCTGCCGGCGAATTATGGCAAAAACGTTTGATGGTGGCTGGCTTTGAAAAAACATTTGAAATAGGCAGGATTTTTAGAAACGAGGGAGTATCTACCGAACATCTTCAAGACTATACTCAATGCGAAGCATATTGGGCATACGGAAACTTTGAAGATATGTATAAATTTTTACGTGATTGCTATCGTTTTGTGGCGCAAAAAACTTTTGGCACCCTTGGATTCAAAATTAGAGGATTTGATGTTGATTTGGGCGCCGATTGGCCAATTATTGATTATACCGAAACTGTCAAAAAAGAAACAGGCATAGATATTTGGCAAGATAATGATAAAAAAATACAGGAAAAATTATACGAATTGAAAATTAAATCAGAAGCAAATAATCGCGTCCGTATGGTGGATGCGTTATGGAAATATTGCCGTAAAAATATCGGGGGACCCGCTATATTGATTAATGAACCAAAATTTACTTCTCCATTAGCAAAAGTATTGTCGAGCAATCCAAATATTACCGAGAGATTCCATTTTATTATTGCTGGCTCGGAAGTCGGCCAAGGGTATAGCGAACTTAATGATCCAGTCGATCAAAGAGAAAGATTTGAAAATCAACAAAAACTTCGAGATGCCGGCGACAAAGAAGCGCAAATGGCAGATTATGATTTTGTTGAAGCGCTGGAATACGGTATGCCGCCGACTTGCGGACATGGCTTCAGTGAACGATTATTTTCTTTTTTAATGGATAAGCCGATTAAAGAATGTCAGATATTTCCATTGATGCGACCGAAAGAAATTAAGATAAAGAAATGAAAAAAGTAATGGTGTTTGGGACATTTGATATATTCCACGAGGGTCACAGGGATTTTTTGAGGCAGGCCAAAGAATACGGAGACTTTTTAATTATTATTGTTGCCAGAGACAAGAATGTTTTTAAGGTAAAAAGCGGGTTGCTAAAAAATAATGAGCTTGCCAGGCAAAAAACAATATCCGAAAGCAAATTAGCAGATTTGGTAGTTTTGGGAGATTTGGATGATAAATATAAAGTGATTCAGAAATACAAACCAGATATGATTTGTTTAGGATATGATCAGGAAGTAATGCTTGAAGAGTTAAAGGAAAAATTGACTGCGTTTGACCTTGTCAAGACGCAAATAATTAAATTAAACCCTTTTCATCCGGAAATATATAAGTCGTCGAAGTTGAGAAAAAAGTAGATGTATGTTAAATATGCAGGAAAAACAAATTAAAATTGACGATTTGAATGTAAATTATAAACAAATTGGCGATGGAAATATTCCAATTATTTTATTACATGGGTGGGGGATTAATTCGGATAAATACATTGAAACCGCAAAAGAATTGCTCAGATTTACGATTTACGATTTACGATTTACGGGAAAATTATAATTATTCATAAATCTTAAATCATATTTCATAAATCAATTTTATTTTCTATAACACCGCCTTAACTTTAAAATATTCCCCTTCTGCCAGCGGCGCGGCCTTAAAGATCTGTTTACGAGTGTCTTCGTTGCAATCCTCCGTCTTATCTTCCCGGACAACATTAACCAAACCGGTAACCTGACTGGTCGGAACAACATTATCGGTATTCACTTTTGACAGCTGTTCAATAAAACCTAAAACCGCCGAAAGCTCTTCGGCATATTTTTCTTTTTCTCGGCCGGTCAACTCAATCCTGGCTAAATCAGCGATACGCTGCACTTCTAAGCCGGTTAATTTCATATGAATAAATTAAAACAGTAAATTTCTTACTGTTTTAATTATACTCTTTATTATATTTTTTTCAATGCCCCGCTTCGAGCTTTCAGCTTTTTCTTATCTCGGTATCACTTCTTTCCATTTCAAATTAGAATAACCGACGATAGACGTGGACGCCGCTCTTCCGCCGTAATTTTCGGTTATAACTCGATAATATTTTTCCGCCACGGAAGCATTATTGTCAATATATTCTAATTCGGCATCAAGAACTTCTGTTCCGCATGCGCGCGCCGGACCATTATTGATAATATCCGAACATATTGTACCGAGAACGGAAAAAGTGCCGGCAATAAAATCTCGAGTGGATGATCTTTGAACTTCATACAACGGGGGTTTTCCGGCATTCGTATATTCATTACCCAGCGTCGGGTTTGGCCGCACCCAATGAATCCTGGTTTTCCCCGGACCAAAAACGGCGGAAGAAACCACGGAAGCGACAGGCGGCGCGATCGGAACATAAACAGGAGAAATAATGTTTGAATAAGTTATGCCCGCATCGCCGCCGCCCGCATTATTTATGGCTAAAATTTGATACTCATATGTTCTATTTTCGCTAACCGTATTATCAATATAATTAACGAGACCGGAAATCGGAGGATCGACATAATCTACGCCCGCAAGCATTATTACAACAGGATTATCATAAGCCGCATTGGATATTTTTCCAAAAATACTTTTTAAATAATCCAGCCAGCCATTTTGTTTTTGATAAGCAAATTCCGTCTCGCCCTTAATCCTTCTGAAAACTTTATATTTAGTTTCATTTTGAGTATCTGTCCACCTTAATGAGACCGAACCGCCAGTTACAACAGTATAGGCAGAAAAATTAAGATTCAGTGTCGGGGGATCAAAAGGAGGAGTATTTAGGCAATCAATTGCCTCGCCTTCACCGGCGGGAGTTATGTCCGAAATTGCATGATTATCCACGCCTGACCCAACCGCTTCAATTCTATATGAATAGGTATGTCCGGTGATAACACTGCCATCGGAATATTCTGTTATGGAAGACGGCGATAGATTTTCAAAAATATTAGCGTAACCCGATTCGCCCGCTGTAATATCTTTGCGAAGAACATTGAATGAAAGTGTTTTGGTATTATCGTATGGCGACCATATTATATTTATTCTCGAAGTCATTCCGGCGCATTGCGGCGCAGTTGCAATTACCGGTTTTATCGGTGCGTTATAGCAAGTTAAAACAAGCGCAGTCTGTATATCCGAAGTTCGGGTTATTCCACCGCTGCCAAAAGCCCTGACAAAATAATCATAACTGACGTTGCTTGCCACATTCATATCCACATAGGAAGAACTGGCAATACTTCCCGGAGGATTTAATAATATAAAGCTCACGTCTGTGCTGCGTTTCTTATAAATATTCCAATAATAAGTATTCGAATCGGCAAGCCAAGAAACAGTCATTTGCGTATTAGCGCCATCGCATCCGGACGTTAAAGTCACCTCCGGCGTTAAGGGATTGCAATTCAGCGGAGCGGAACTTGCCATGTTGGATGTGGGAATGCTTGTTCCCCCGGGACCGATCGAAGAGACATTATAATCCTTGCTTACGCCTGTCGCGGCTGCCGAGTCCCAGGCGGTAATATTATTTAAAATATCATTGCCGCTCGCATCCGTAATACGCGCGTACAAACCCCAGCCGCTCGTTCCTTGCTGGACTTTTATCAATAAAGTATTGATTCCCGCGATAAGATTAATATTTTTAGTATCCTGATCAGGAGAAGCGCCTCGTTGCGTTGCATTTGTGTAAACCCACGCTCCGTTTACAAAAGCTTTTACGCCATCATCGCTGCCAATACGTAATTGCGCCGACTGCGCCACCGGACTATAGAAATAAGCAAAAGCATAAGCGCTCGCGTAAGTTTTTGGAGTCAAGGCGGACATCGGAGCGGAAGTAAGAGTAAAATCGGTGAGATTGCTTGACGGCACGCTATATTCAAACCAGGTTTTCCCGCCATATATTTTTCCCGCTCTCGGCTTTACACTTGTCTCTCCTCCCAAATAATCAGCGGCTAAAGCCGTATTGATTTCCGCGGCAGTAGGCGTAGACCCCGCGTGAGAATATGTAAACCCTCCGATTATCAGCCAATTTTTAATATAACCGTTGCTATTCGAATTGATCGTCTTCATTAAAACGGTATTTTTATAAATGGTATAATCCGTAGTATTGGCTGTTTTATTCCAATTTAAAACCGTAACAGGATCATTGTAGCTGGAACAAATGTTGCTTAAGCTTATGCTTGGCGCAGAAGGTAAAGTGCAAATATTGGTTCTTCGGCTGGCCACTACAGACACAGCGCTTTCCAGCCCGCCCACCGGACCAATCGCTTTGATCCAATAATAATACACGGTATCATCCAAAAGGCCGGAGTTTTGCCATGACCGGGAATTAAATAACGCCGGTTCCGTGCTTTTATCTATAGTTCTTGTCAGAGTCGCCGTGCTAAAATTATTTTCAGTGTTTCTGTAAATTTTATATTGTTGGGTATTATAAGTTGTTGCGTCCGACCAATTAACCGTATTATAAGGAATACCAGATGTACAAGCTCCGTTAACTGAAGTAATTACAGGCACGGAAGGCGTGCAATAATTATTATTAAGCGATACAGCGGGATCAATTATCGCATTATTAGACGGCTCGCTTGGACCGCCTGGGCCATAAGCGGTTACTTGATAGGTATAATAAGTATTAACCGCCACTGTTGTATCCGTAAAAGACGAAATTGTCGCATTGGGCGTTAAAGGACTGCCGTTTCTGTAAACCGTGTAATAATCAGTATTCACAATATCTGCCCAGTTAAGATTTACTCTCGGATAAGAACCGGAACAGGAAGGAGTTGCTGTCAGGCTGGAAATAGTATCCGGAGGAACACAGAGTAAAGCGTTTACTGATCTAAAATTGCTTTGATTGGTTAGACCAGTCGGACCGACAGCTTTAATATAATAAGAATATGAAACTCCCGAATTAAGCCCTAAACCATTATTATTATCATCCCATGTTCTGGATAAATATTCGGAATCCGCTTTATAAACCGTTTTGATCAATGCGCTGTCGCGATAAATTTCATACTTATCGGTATTGATAGAGTAAGACCATTTTAATCTCACGGAAGATTTTACGCTTCCTTGGCAAAAAGTATTTGCCTCCAAACCTAATTTTGTCGGTTCGCAAACAGGTATTACTGTAGAAGAAGTAAGATTGGATAAAACAACTCCACCCGGGCCATTTGCCCTGACTTGCCAATTGTATTTATTGCCGGTTTGCAAACCATTGCTTGTCCAGGAAGGATCTTCGAGGTCAACAGCAATGCTAGCTCCCAAGACGCCATTATTGCTGTTATTAAAACTATTGGAAACAGTTTGACCGCTTCCTTCATCAAAATGCCATAACCCAATCAAGTTACTTTCATTGCTATAAATTCCGCCATAATGCTCCAACGCTTCCGTATTGCTTAAAACCCTGTTATAAATCCTGACCTCGTCTATTAATCCTTTAAAATTATTAACATATCCCTCTCCTGCGAATAAATTGTATGTGCTCACCGAAGGATCATAACTGCTCGTCCAAGTACCAGAGCTTGCAGGGCTTCCGTTCTTGTAGGATTTCATCGTTCTTGTTGCTTTATTTCTGGTTATAACCACATGAACCCACTTATTGTTTTCAAAAACATTCGGAGTGTTAAAACTCATATATGGCGAATTGTTGCCGCCCGCTGAACCATGGTAATAGCTAAGCTGTCCGCTTATTTCCATAGTTAAACAAAATTCGCCGCCATAAGATTTACAAATCGGATTTTGCCTTGAAGGCGAAGAAACACTGGATGGATTTGCCCAAAATTCTATGGTCAGATCTCCGGTAAGCGGCATGCTTGTCAATCCAAAATCAACGGAACTGCTTCCATTAAAATTCAAAGCGTTACCGAATCCTATATCCGAATATGGCGAAGTTGCGTTAATAAAAGTATTAGTTTCAGCGACAGAATCATCGGCGTTTAAACGATTGCGAAAAAGATCATAAGACGTGGAATTACTGCTTGGCGACCAATTCAGACCAGATCTTGGATATGAACCTTGGCAAAAAATATTTGGAGGATTAGTTAAAGTAAAACCGCTGGGAATAGCGCAGTTATAAGTTGTGATCGGCTTAAATCCTTGAGTGGATGTTTTGGTGTTTAACTGGCCGACAGCAACCACCTTGTAACTATACGCTGTTGTTTGGGCGGTAGGATTTGTGTCCACCCACGAATAACTTGTACCGCCAAGGGCAACTGTCGCAATCGGTATAGTTCCGCCATTAAGATCTTGCCTAAAAATTTCAAAATGATCCGTATTTGCCTTATCCGATGTCCAGCTAACTTTTACTTTTGCATTGCCACTCTCGCAATAAGTGCTCAAAGTAACCGCCGGAGTGGTTGGCAAACACGAATCGGTAGTAATCGATTTGACGGAAGAAAAAGAAGGATTAACCCCGATAACACTATTGGCAATTATCTGATAATAATATGCGGTGGATGGATTAATTCCATCATTATCAATTTTAGAATAAACTGATTTGTCGACAATAGCTTTCGTTGCCAAAGATCCGGCTGCCAACCCTCGCTTTATTTCATAATTAACTATGTTCTCGGCGCTGGTTACAGACCATGAAAGATTGACTTGAGGCATATTTACACTGCAACTTTTGGTTAAGGTAAGAGTTGGCGCAACCGGAGGAGTACAGCTTACCGCCGTAATGCTTTTGGTATCGCTGGCTGAAGTGCTTGTTCCTGCTTTTCCATACGCCCGCACAAAATAATTGTAACTGATTCCGCTTTCCACGCCGGCGTCAACATAAGAAGTATTCGACAAATTGATCAGCGCCGCGCCATTGCGATAAAGAGTATAATAAATTGCGTTGTCGGAAGGGGACCATTCCAGCGCTATTTTTGACTTATTACTTTCACAATAAGCGCTTGGGTTGTTTAAAACCGGGGTAGGACTGGGCGGAATAATCGTGATACAATCAACGCTCTGGCTTGCCGTATTGGAAATAAAATTCGGAAAACCGGCCACACTTGCTTCAGCGCGATAAGAATGCGTACAAATACTACCCGGACAAGTTACGGAATTCAGATAATCCACAAAAGAATTTTCCGTTCCGTCAAGTTGTTTGATAAAATCTGCGCCATCCCTATATAAATTATATAGATCCGCCCCCATAGTTTTTGTCCAGCTAAGACGCATTTCCGGATTATTAAAAGCATCGCACATACCCGCCACGCTTACAAATGGAGCGCATCGGGAAATGGCTTGCGTTTGTGTCAAAGAGCTTTGCGAAATTTCCACCGCATCTTTAACCCAGACTGCCTTTACAAAATAACTTATATTCCCGCCACTCCAATAAGAAAAAGGCAGGCTTGCGACTAAATTGTCGTTATATATTGCTGAACCGGTAACCGTATCTAAAAGAATATAACTTCCTTCGCTCTGAGCTTTGCGATAAATTTCATACCGGCTAACCCCCAATAGATTATTCCAGAATAAATTCGCTACAGGACCTCCGGGAGAACTGGCGCCACAAGCCGAATTAACGGTTAAACTTGGCGCGCAAGCAGAGGCGCTGATGCTGCTGCTTGCCGATTCTATGCTTACGCTGTTTTTCCAAATTGCGCGAATTTTATATTCATAATCATTTGTGCCGATAATATTTTTACTATCACTATAATTTACACCTGTTGCTTCGCCTGTTTTAACAAAAACTAAATCCCCTGCTGTTACATTTTTTCTTAAAATCTCATACTTTAAAAGATCTCCGGTAACGCCAGACCATAATAAATTATTAACCGGACTGTTAGCCTTGCAAACAGGCTCTAAAAAATACAGAACAGGCGCGCAATAATAAGCATTAGCTAAAATTTCGTTGGAATAATAAGTAACCGAGTTTTTTGTTGCTTTAATTTTATAATTATAATTCTTGTCGCTGTGAGTAGCGCTATCGGTGTATTTTTTCAGCTCATTATTATCCACAATGCTGTTGATTAAAGCATAAGCTGATTCGTTTTCGGTTGATAATTTTCGCAAGATTTCATACGTAGGACCGCCTACTATATCCGACGACCACGTTAACTCAATATTTCGCTTGCTATCGCTCGTACAGCTTTGACTTAACTCATTTAATTCATTTAAAACAATACCGGGGCTGGCGGCAGAAACGGAAAAAATCGCGCTAAAATACAGGCCAATAATAAATACCGCAACGATCATCGCGTTTTTTAATAAACCAAAAAAAACAATACCAGGCATCGGATTACTATAGCGCCGCAATAATTGTTTTTTATTTATAACCATTGGTAAAAAAATAACTTTTGAGCTTAAACTATTACTTTAAATCAAATATTTGCTTCATATAAAACAATGGATATTTAGGGCAAAATCGTCATTTGAGTCGCGGAAAATTCTATTGCGGAGCTTATATCTTGTTCGGCAATAACTTCAATATAATCGCCCACTTTAATATCGCTCAAATTTATCACGGATTCAACCGGAGAATTCTTAACAAAAACCAGCTTCTTGATATTCGTGGCGGAATCAATATTCGCCCTCCTGGATTCAGTACTGCTTACGATCTCGCCCTTGAAATCCTTGCTGGAAATTGTGGCATCGAAAATCACCGCGCTTTTTTCTATTTTAGTTATTTTTCCCGAAAGATTATATAAAACCTTGGGTAAAATAATTTCAGGAGTCTTTCTCGCCGGAGCAGCGGTTTCAGCCGGATTGTTCCTCGAATTATTTCCATCATTACCATTGCCTGAAAATTGTAAAACAAAGAAACTAAGCGCGATAATTAAAATTATAATTAAAACCGATAGAACAAAGATTGATTTAATGAACTTCTCTTTGGTAAAATTCATATTCATATTCATATTAAATAATTAAATTAAAATTATTATTTCGGTATTACTTCTTTCCATTTCGGACTTGCCACGCCGATATTGATGCTGCTGTTTTTGGTGCAAGTAAAACCGCCAGGATCCGTCATGGTGAATCCGAGAGCGAAGTTTCCTTGAGCGGTATAAGTGTGTTTAGGGTTTGATAAGGTGGAAAGGGGCGACCCGTCGCCGAAACTCCAGCTTCGGCTCGCGCAAGGCGTAGAATTATTGTTATTGTCGTAACAAATGGATCTATCGGTAAAACTGATCGGTTCAAATTGAGAGTGATTTACGGGACAAGAAGTCGTCGAAGGAGAACAAATGTAATCAGCGGTCGGATACATATGAATGGGGGTGGTAAATAAGGGTGCGGCAGGAGTAATCCAGCCCGAAAACGCCTCGCTCGAATCCCAAACCTGAACGCGCCAGTAATAAGTGGTGTTGTAGGATAGTTTATCCGCGCTCGGCGCGTCAGCCGCTGAAGTCAATAATACTGACTGGGTATTAACAGAACCATCGGCGTTGGTTAAACCGGAAAATGTCCGATCAACAGTCGGGGTTAAAAAATTACTGTCATTGTCTATTTGCAGCTGAAACTTGCTTTCCGTATCGCCTGAATCAGAGAATGTCCATTGAAAACCATAGGCCGCGCCGCTTGTGCATAAAGCCGTGACGGTTGGAGGAGTAATACTAAGATTAGCAGCAACAGGCGGAGCATTGGCGAGATAAACGCCGCCGAATGCCGGGTTAAACTTAATCCAGCCGGCAACATCGCCTCCCCAGGCATAACCAATAAAATTAGAACCGGTTTTGGAAACTTTATAATTGCTTGTCGCGCAGACTCCCCCGTTTAAACAATTCAAAGATATCCATCCGTCCCAGCCGCCGCCGTTGGCCAAAGCCCGCGCCCAGCCGAGAAATTCACCTGTTCCGGAATTATATCGCGGCTGGCAAGTTCCCGCCGGACAGCCGATCACAGCCGCAGGATTAAAACTAATCCAGCCGATGTTCTCGCTCCAGGCATAACCGGATAAAGTATTATCAGTGTTTAAATTAACGCCATAAGCTACCATATTTGTACCGGCGGCAGGACAACCGACGGCGCCTTCTGACTTACCATCATTATTAGCATCGCAATTAACGCTATTAAAACTTATCCAGCCGATGTTCTCGCTCCAGGCATAGCCAGCGACATTATCGGTTACCGCGGCTTTAACGTCAGTTTTATTTATTCCGCTTCTAAAATTCAAACCGTTAAAAATAAAAAAGATAGAAATAAAAATAGCGATAAAACTGAAAATAATTTTTGGCTTGATGATCATTTTTTTAAAATTATTAATTAATTATATGTATTAATAGCATCCAATCTCTGTGCGAGATGCGGTACAAGTACTGGTTAAACAAGCGTAATTGTTCCCTCTGGGATTGACGGATGCATAACTGCATGTTTCAATCGCACCATTATCCGACCATGTATGCGATGATGTGGTGCACCGGGTATCCTCGAAATTACACATACTGTTGCAAGAAGCACCCACGGTTGTCGAATATCCACGATATTGAACCCATGTAGAAGGACAGCTTGCTCCGCTAAACCGGCAGAACTTATCAGCGCCGAAAGTAAATACCGACCCGCCGGAAGCGCTACACTGCGCCGGCGTGTGAAGTCCGCCTGCCAGCCGCTCTTCGGACGCGGAAGTTAACATCCATACTGAACCATTAAAAATTTTAATCGTTTTTGACACACTGTCATAATACATCTGGCCTTCGACCGGTGAAACGGGCTCCAAAGATTGCGGAACTAAAATAGTGCCGACAGAGCGAACATTACCTCCTACTACATCCAGCTTTGCTCCAGGTGCATTCGTCCCAATGCCGACATTGCCTTTGTCAACAATCAAACCATTAGCAGCCCCACTGGTATTTAACCATAAACCACCTGATTTGGTTTGACCCGTCGCTCCCACATTCAAAGGCGTGGCCACATTGCCGCTCGGAGGCGCGACAGTCGGTTCGGTCCAGGCAAGGACAAAATAGGACAGGGAAAGAGAGATTGCCAAGACTGACACGATGAAAGCGAGAGATTTGGTAAGTTGTGAAAATTG